>JAITUY010000268.1 GCA_031286095.1 Treponema sp.
TCATATAAAAAACGCGGTTTTGTCGAACTTTCGGACTAAAGTCCGCGTTCGCAGGCTTATAGCCTGAAAAACCGCAAGACTTGTGAGACAACCAACCGGGTTGTCGAACAAGTCCAATAACTCCGCGCCTCTGCGAGAGGAATTTCGGAACAATCTATATATTCATAAAATTTTCTATTATCATTTTACCTAACGGCGTAAGTATTGATTCGGGGTGAAACTGGACGCCGTAGACGGGATAATCTTTATGGCATATTCCCATAATTTCATCGTCGTCGGTCTCCGCAATAACACGCAAAACATCGGGCAGGGTTGATTTTACGCCCGCAAGGGAATGATACCTTGCCGCCTGTATTTTATGCGTCAGCCCTTTGAATAACGGGTTACCTGTATCAACCATTATTTCAGATGATTTCCCGTGCATAAGACAGCTTGCGTAGGAAACAGTTCCGCCAAAAGCCTCGAAAATAGCCTGATGACCAAGACAAATGCCGATAATCGGCGCGGCGGCGCACATTTTTTTTATAACTTCGATACAAATACCCGCGTCGGACGGTTTGCCAGGACCGGGAGAAATCACAATGCGCGAAGGGGCGAGTTTTTTTATTTCGTCCACAGTCATTTCATCGTTACGCACAACTTTTATGTCCGTGTCTATTGCGCCGATGCACTGGTACAGGTTGTATGAGAAACTGTCGTAATTGTCGATTAAGAGTGTCATCAGTCTATCCCTCCGGCCGACTGCATAAGGGCGTTTTGCACCGCTTTCGATTTGTTTATACATTCCTGATACTCGGACTCGGGATTGCTGTCCGCGACAATTCCCGCCCCGCAACGGATAAACACTTTTCCCTTTTTTTTGTACACGATTCGTATCGCAATACAGGTGTCCATGTTTCCCGTAAAGTCAAGATAACCGACAGCGCCGCCGTAAATGCCGCGCTTGTTCTGTTCCTGCTCATTGATGATTTGCATGGCGCGTATCTTCGGCGCGCCGGATAACGTTCCCGCGGGAAGTATGGCGTTTATCGCATCCAAACCGGTTTTGCCTTCGATAATTTCTCCGCTTACGGTTGAACCAATGTGCATAACGTGAGAAAAACGCAGGACAGACATATATTTTTCTACATTGACCGTGCCGAATTTACTGATCTTTCCTAAATCGTTTCTGCCAAGATCAACAAGCATATTGTGTTCGGCAAGTTCTTTTTCGTCCGCAAGCAGTTCCTTTTCCAGCGCCAAATCTTCGTCGTCGTTCGCGCCGCGCGGACGGGTTCCTGCAAGCGGATAGGTGAACAGTTTTCCGTCCTTCAATTTTACCAGCGTCTCGGGGGACGCGCCCGCGATTTCAAGATCACTTCCGCTGAAATAAAACATATATGGGGATGGATTTATCGTCCGCAATACGCGGTATGTGTCAAAAAGACTGCCCTCAAAATCAGCCTCGAAACGGTTGGACAGCACAACCTGAAAAATATCGCCTTCTTTTATATGATCCTTCGCTTTGTTCACCATTTCGCAAAATTCTTTTTTTGTAAACAGCGTTTTAAGATCGGACTTTACATTCGCCTTCGCTGTCTGCAAAGGTACGCCGTTTTTTATAAGCCCCTTTAACTGTTCAAGTTTTACCGCGCCGTTTTCGTATTCCGTCTCAAGATTTTTTACACCGATATTAACGATTAAAATTATTTTTTGTTTGTAGTGGTCAAACGCGATAACTTTGTCAAAGAGCATTAAATCGACATCTTGAAAATACTCCTTGTCGGGGGCGTCAAGTTTTAATGACGGCTCAGCGTATTTTACGTAATCGTAGGCGAAATAGCCGACAAGCCCGCCTGTAAACGGGGGAAGCCCGTCAATTTTTGCGCTTTTATGTTTTTCCAGAATTTCCAGAATGTGCTTGTTAGGGTTGTCCGTTTGAAAAGTTTTTACTTCGTCCGCCGAAGTGATTTTCATAGCGCCGTTCAGACAGGTAATTTCGATTTTCGGATCGAAGCCCAAAAATGTATACCTGCCCCAGTTCTTTGTGTCTTCCGCGCTTTCAAGTATAAAACAGTGATCGCTTACCGCCATCAATTTTTTTAGCACATCTATCGGCGTTACCATATCGGAAAACATTTCTGTAGCTACGGGTATAATATTATATTTGCCCGTTTTCGCTATTTGTTCCGCTGATTCCAGCGATGGTTTTACCATGTTACATTTCCTTTTTTTCTACAGCCGCGCGTATTTTAAGCTCTTCCATTAAATTATGAAATTGCTTTAAATCAAGCGACTGAGCGCCATCGCAAAGCGCTTTTGCAGGATCGTTATGCGTTTCTATCATAAGACCGTCCGCCCCGACAGCCAAAGCCGCTTTGGACAGAGGGGCGACAAGGCTTCTGATTCCCGCCGCGTGGCTTGGATCCGCGATAACCGGCAGGTGTGACTTTTGTTTCAGAATGACGACGGCGGACAAATCAAGCGTGTTGCGTGTCATGGTTTCAAATGTGCGTATACCGCGCTCGCACAAAATCACCTGATTGTTCCCGGCGGAGACAATATATTCGGCGCTCATCAAAAGTTCTTCTATCGTATTGGCAAGACCGCGTTTTAACAGAACCGGTTTTTTAAGAGCGCCGACCGCTTTTAGCAGATCAAAGTTCTGCATATTCCTCGCGCCGACCTGCACAATATCAATGTCCTCGAACAGATCAATCTGCGTCTGATTCATAATTTCCGAAACAACGGGAAGACCTGTTTCCTTTTTCGCTATGCGTAACATTTCAAGCCCTTCTTCCTGTTTGCCCTGAAAAGCGTAAGGCGATGTCCTTGGCTTGAACGCCCCGCCGCGAAGAATTTTCGCCCCGCTATCTTTTACACTGCGCGCAATCTCGCAAATCTGTTCCTTGCTTTCGACAGAACAAGGTCCCGAAATAACGGTGAAATAGCCTTCGCCTACAACCGCGCTACCCACGCGGATAATTGTACCGCCTTCGTGTACCGATCTGTTGACCGCCTTGTACTGTTCAGTAATGCGCTTGCCGTAAGATACGATTTCATTTGTTTGCACAATATGATCCATATCCACTTCTGCCGTGTTCCCGATCAGGCATACGGCGGTATGCTCCGTCCCGACGCTATATATGGTAGAAAATCCCTTCTGTTCCCAATCCGATATAAATTTATCGATTTTTTCTTTGGGTACGTTAGGGTTCAGAATGAATACCATTTTTCGCTCCTTTGAAATTGATTATATTCTAAAAATAAAAAAAATCCAATTATTTGAGCTTTTTCCAAAACTTGAACGGCGGTGACCTAGAAGTAAACGGCTTCCCGTACAGTCCTTGGATTTCAGGAAAGTCCTCAATTACGCTTTAAAAATCTGTTTTCCGCCGCGTACCAAAAGAGGCAGGCTTAAAAAGCTGTGAGTTTCTGTTCTCCAACTTCCGCCGTATCCGTCATGACCGGACTTGATTTTCTCTGCGGTCAGGAGGTTTGTCCATTCGCCTTCGGGCAGATAATACGAAACTTCCCCGTCTTCGCTGAACACCGGAGCGACAAGCAGATCAGTTCCGAGCATATACTGTCTGTCAAGGTAGGCGCAGGCGGGATCATCAGGAAATTCAAGAAACATTGCGCGTAACACAGGAACGCCTTGTTTGCAAGCCTCGCGCGCGGATTGAAGGATATACGGTTTCAGGCGGATTTTCAATTCGGTAAAGAAGCGGCAGACTTCGGCGGATTCTTCATCGACGCTCCACGGAACGCGGTAGGACGTACTGCCGTGAAGCCGCGAATGAGAGGAAAGCAGTCCGAAGGCAAGCCAGCGTTTGAACAGGGCGGCGTTGGGAGTTCCCTCAAATCCACCGATGTCGTGGCTCCAAAAACCAAATCCCGACAGACCCAAAGACAGGCCGCCCCGTAAAGTTTCCGCCATTGCCTCGAAAGTGGATTCGCAGTCGCCGCCCCAGTGAAGCGGAAAACGCTGTCCGCCTGCGGTTGCGGAACGCGCAAAAAGGCAGGCTTTGCCCCTGCCGCGTTTTTTTTCCAGCAGTTCAAATACCGCCTTGTTGTAAAGGAAAGAATAAAAGTTATGATGACGCTTGGGATCACCGCCGTCAAAATATACCGCGTCGTCGGGGATACGTTCGCCGAAGTCGGTCTTGAAGCAGTCAACTCCCATATCAAGTAATTTTTTTAAATGACTTGTATACCATCTGACCGCGGCGGGATTGGTAAAATCGACGATTGCCATTCCCGCCTGCCATTGGTCTGTCTGGTAAATTGAACCGTCGGCGCGTTTTAAGAAATAGCCGCCGTCTTTGCCTTCCGCGAAAAGCGCCGAGCGCTGGGCGATGTAGGGATTGATCCACACGCAGATTTTAATTCCCTTCGCTTTTATCCGCGACAACATTCCTTTTGGATCGGGAAATGTCGCCTTATCCCATGTAAAGTCGCACCAGTTAAAACCTTTCATCCAAAAACAGTCAAAATGGAAAACCGACAGTGGTATCTTTCGCTCTTCCATGCCGTTAATAAAACTCATCACTGTTTTTTCATCGTAGGAAGTTGTGAAAGAAGTGGAAAGCCACAAGCCAAAACTCCATTCAGGCGGCATGGCGGGTCTTCCGGTAAGGGCGGTGTAATGTTCCAGAATTGTTTTTGGCTGTGGTCCGTAGATTACAAAGTATTCCAGTTCTTCACCGCCGGCGCAAAATTGCACACGCGATGTTTTTTCACTGCCAACCTCAAGAGAAACATTGCCCGTATCATTGATAAATACGCCGTAGCCGCGGTTAGTCATGTAAAAGGGAATATTCTTATACGCCTGTTCGCTGGCAGTACCGCCGTCGGCGTTCCAAATGTCAACACTCTGCCCGTTTTTTACCAGCGGTCCAAAACGCTCGCCCAGTCCGTACACCAGTTCCCCAACCGAAAGAGAAAGTTCTTCTTTTACCAAAGCGCCTTTTTCGCCGTCAACCATGTACCCGGTGGATTTACTTAAATTTTTTGTCAGCACTTTTCCGTTGCCGCGGAAAACATTGTTCCAATTATGAGCCTGCTCAACGCTGACCGATAATTCTCCGCTTTCCAGAATCGCCTCGTGTTCCGTTATGCGTATAACAGGTTTAAACGACGGGACTTTTTCCAGCGGGAAACGCGGCCCCCTGTCCGTCCCTCCCTCAAAATGGGAGATTCGCACCCTGATAACATTACGCATGGGGCTGGAGTAACGCACCGTAATCAGCGGCATATTAAGGGTATCTGTTCTGTGATGTATCTGCCTTTCCGGCGCGTACACTACAAGTTCATTCCCCCGCTGTCCCGCTTCAACCGCGCTTGCGGCAAAATGCGCCTCAATTCCTTCTTTGACAAGCCAATAACCGTTTGTAAATTTCATTTGCTATTCCATAAAAAAACTGTAAACAGCAAAATTACTCGCTATTTACAGCTTAAAGCGGGAAACAGGAGCCGGACCTGCGGCATTGAGCTTGGTAAGGCTAGAAACTCCAAGCACACCCCGCAACTTATTCCCGTATACAACCGTATAATTCTTTACAAGGTAAGGAATTATGTAGACATCTGCCATTCGTAAACCTCAACGAACAATAGCCAGCCTTATACAAGCGCATGATTTTATGCGCCTTTCTATATACCGGGAACCTCTAAAAACCCCGGTTGGGTTTTTAGAGGTTCCTTTGAGAAAATTGCTAATTCCTTATTTGGATAATGAATTACGCAAAAGCAATTTTCTCCCTGGAGTACGAAAACATTTAAAAACTGAAGTTTTTAAATGTTCCCTATTGTATTCTATCAAATTAAATGCGGTTTGTATAGGTCAAATCACCGAAATCCCCAGTCAAAAAATGATTCGCAAACATTACAGGATATGACAAATTTAAACAAACAAAAAACAGAATAGAGTTGTTCGGAAACTTCAGTTTCTGAACAACTTCATATAAAAAATGCGGTTTTGTCGAACTTTCGGACTAAAGTCCGCGTTCGCAGGCTTATAGCCTGAAAAACCACAAGACTGGTCAGCGTAGCTGACAT
>JAITUY010000015.1 GCA_031286095.1 Treponema sp.
CCGGACAAGTCTTGCGGTTTTTCAGGCTATAAGCCTGCGAACGCGGACTTTAGTCCGAAAGTTCGACAAAACCGCGTTTTTTATATGAAATTGTTCAGAAACTGAAGTTTCCGAACAACTCTATTTATTTACGTTAAATTTTTTATGCGTTTTTCAACTAACTTTTAAATTTTCTTAAATTGTTTTCTAACATTTGTTTGGTACATTAACAAACAATCAGGAGAAAATTATGTTAATGAAAATTTTTAAAAGAAAATTTATGTTGCCGCTGGCTTTTCTGCTAGTCATTGGAATATCCATTTTGTTTCCGTCCTGCGACACTGGAAACAATTCTGGAATGGGTTTCCCGGAGATACCGGACGTTCCGGCGGAGTCGCTTTTTGATCCCGTGGAACCGGAAACCCCATGGGTGGAAGGGCAGGTTACCATTGACATCTACAGCTTTAACGACTTTCACGGTTCGGTAGACAGTTCTGCCTCCGCTTCCAATCCGGGAGCGGCAAGGTTTACCGCGATTGTAAAACATTTAATATCCCAATCCGAACATGTCATGCTTTTGGCGGCTGGGGATAACTATCAGGGTTCGGCGTTGTCCAATTACTTTCATGGAGAACCTGTTTCAAAGATGATGAAAGAACTTGGGGTAAAATATTCTGTCATAGGCAACCATGAATGGGATTGGGGAACCGGCAAGTTTGCCCAATTTGCACAAGACGGAAATATTACATTCCTTACCGCCAATATTTTTTTGAAAGGCACGGACAATCGTCCTGATTTTTGTCATCCTTACGTCATCGCGAACAGAGCCGGAAGACGGATCGGTATTATCGGTCTTACGACTACGCTAACTCCCGATCTTGTCTCCGCTAGTCTTATCGAGAAATATGACTTTAGGGGACCTGGTGACTGGCTCAAAAACATGGTTAACGATTTAAGAACTGCTCAGAAATGCGATGCGGTTATAGCCTTTACCCACATGGGCTCAAGCGGAAGCGGAACTAATGTAAACGGTGAAGCGGCAGGACTTGCGAATCCCGACATGGGATTTGACGCAATTATTTCCGCCCATACGCATAACACTGTATCCGGTACGGTAAACGGCATACCTGTTATTCAGGCAAGTTACAACGGCAGAGCTGTAGGCAAGCTAAGTTTCAATTTTGACGGTCACAATTTGTTAAGCGTTACGCCAAATATTATTTCTAATTTTACGGGCAGTTCCATTCTTCCGACAGGTACGATTGACGCGGGAATAGCGGACATGATTGCGGGATATGAGGCGCAGGTTGCTCCGATTATGAATGAAGTTATAGGGAAATTCGGCAGTGCCCAAAGCATCGGCAAGGACGCATGGGCTAACAAATTGGTATTTGATTACATCGCGCGCAAAGCATCAGAGCCCGGCTGGAGGGCAGGGGCTGGCTGGCAGGATTTTGTTTTGATACAAAATTCAGGCGGCTGGAGAAGCGTTACGCTCGGCGGCCCCAACGACAATGTGACGGTGGGATTCATGTGGACGCTGATGCCTTTTGACAATGAAATTTACCTGTTTGAGTTACGCGGTGACTATCTGATGAATCTTCTGAAAAGACTGCCCGTTAGCGGATCAGGCAGTCTTGGCTCTTCGCCTGTCATAACAAATGCCAGCGGATCAGGCAACACTTGGACTATAACCTCCTCCGGCGAACAGATTAACCCTTCTAAACTATACAAAGTGTCCATGAACGATTTTATGTTCACCGGCGGCGACAACTATGGAGTGGAAGGCTATGCGGTTTACAATCCCGCCACTTTGGTATTGGGTGTTCCGCTCCGTGACGGAATGATTGAGCAAATGAGATGGAGAACACAGCATGGTGAGACTCCAATTATCAGCGAAACAGTTGGAACCCTTACAGGCGGTCCTTTGGTTCACGAGTATGTAATCAAAGCCGCCAACACACGTTATGTGGAAGATACCGCGCTGATTCACCTTATCAATGACGCAATGTTATACTACACGCAGACTTATAACGTTACTTTGAGCGGAACCGCGCCCTTGTCCCCCGCCGCTAACGCCTTTGCTGGAACACTTACCCGCGCCAGCATGAGCGGTATATACAATTACGATAACACCCTCAGTGTTGTTGAAATGACCGGCAGTCAGTTTAAGGAATGGATGGAATGGGCGCATTGGGATTATCACCAAACCAAAATGAAACCAGGCGATCTGACCATTCCTTACGGCGGCGGCGGTACAGGCTATAATTTTGACCAGTTTAAGGGGCTGACTTATAAAGTTGATCTTTCCAAAGACCGGGGACAAAGAATCGTCAGCATGAAAAACCAAAATGGCACTAATTTTGATCTTGCTAAAACTTACCGCGTGGCAATAAACAACTACCGTCAAGGACAGCTTACAAGCACTGTTGGCGTTACCGGATCGGTTGCCACCATAGCAAATAACGTCGACTCAACCCTGACGGTAAACGGCGTAACCATAACAAATTATGATGGCATGAAAGGCGTGTTAGCTGATTACATAGAAAGAGCAAAAGGCGGCGCTATTACCAATCAATTTATTCCCAGTTGGGAATTTATTATACCGGCTGAGGATGAAGCATGGTATCCGGCATACAGGGCAAAAGCGGTTGAGCTTCTTAATAAAGGCACGCTCACTTTCAGCGCGACAAGACCGATAACCGTTACTGATGTAAAACCCTTTATGCCGGCGGGCAGTATTGACCCTCCCGACGGATATTTTCCGGAGCCTGAACAGCCGAAAAAAGGTCCGCTTAGCGTTGATTTTGAAGATGCCGCATGGGACGCAGGCAACTATTCGGAACGCACGGTTAATTCAGGCGGATTTGAATGGACGGTCAGCGGCGTTGGCACTATGGACAGCAATGATAGATATAAGGGGACAAAAAGTATCCGCCTCCGGGGTAATTCCGGCGATAACTGCCGTGTTGAGTTGATGGATTATCTGACAACCGGCATTCGGACGGTATCTTTCGACTATGCTTCGTACAGCTCGCACTCAGGCGGCGCGATAGTTCTCTACTATCAAATTAAGGGCAGTACAAATTGGGTAAAATCCGGTGAAGTTACCGCTCCCGCATGGGAAAGCGCTATGCTTACTGTTTCGTCTAACATCAATACAACAAGCTCTGTGCGCATCAAGATAGTGAGGGAAGGCGGGCTGGCAAATTATACATCGGTCAATATAGACAATATCGTTGTTACTTGCGCTGAGTAAAGGTTTATATGAATAAAACATTTAAGGTGATTGCGCCGCCGGTAATTATTATGCTGATTGTAATATTTGGATTTGGCGTAACAGGCTGTAATCAGCCGGATGCCGGCGAAATAAATCACAGGCAACCAGGAAATACAGAGGCAGGAAATCAGCCGCAGACTGAAACTGTCAATTCGGCAAAATTGAATATTCATTTTTTGGAATTAGGCAATCAGTATACCGGGGACAGCATTTACATTAACTACGGCGATGTTGACATTCTTATTGACGCGGGTTCAAGGCAATCTTCTGCGACAACCATCAGAGCGTACATAGACAACCATATAAAGGACAATAAACTGGAGTATGTAATTGTTACCCACGCTCATCAAGACCACATTGCCGGCTTTAACAACTCAAGCCCCATAACAGGACTTTTTGCCTATGAAATTGGCACAATAATTGATTTTCCGAAAACGAACAGCGCCAGCGCAACATACAACAGTTATAAAAGCGCGATAGCCGCCGCGGTAAAAATGGGAGCCGTTCATTATACCGCCCTGCAATGTTTTAATAACGAAAATGGCGCGCAACGTGAATATGAATTAGGCGGCGGCGTTAAACTGGAAATTCTGTACAACTATTACTACGATCACTCTCAAAACAACGGTGAAAATGATTATTCCGTCTGCCTTAGAATTGTTCAAAATGGCAATCAATATATTTTTACCGGAGATTTGGAAAAAGACGGCGAAGACCGTTTGGTTGATTATTATGCGAAAAATTTCGGAGGATTGGGACACTGTGTTCTGTATAAGGCGGGACATCATGCATCAGTTACCTCAAGCAATACAAAATTAATGTCGGCAATCACTCCTGAATATGTATGTGTTACCGCCTGCGCCGGCACTTCTGAATATACTACCAATAATCCCGTCAAATTTCCCTCGCAAGATTTTGTTAACAGGGTAGCGCCCTATACCGACAAAGTATTCGTAACAACTTATGCGGGCAATTATCCTCAATTTGAATCATTTAACGGCAACATCGTGTTTTCGGTTTCAGACGGTAAGTTTGATATTCAATGCAGTAACAATAACCTTAAATTGAAAGAAACCAAATGGTTTAAAGAGAATCGTACCATGCCTGTTTCATGGAAATAAACTTATGAATAAAATTAAAATTGTTAGTATTTAGTTAAGTGTTTTTTAATAACTAATAATATTTTCATTTTCTTTACATTTTCATCTAACATAAATTCCGTATTTTACGGTTACTATCTGTAAGTGATAGATTTTATTTTGAGGAGGTTTTTAATGAAAAAAACATTCAAGGCGCTGTTGCGCATGGCAGTTGTTATTGTGCTTGCCGCAATATGCGGACTAGGAATGATGGGATGTGAACAGCAAACGGATGGTGAACTACCCAGTAGCGGCATTACACCAACAAATCCAATGACTACCGATCCCGTTACTATTTTGAATAAAATTATTGACTTTGAAGACGGTTGGGATAGTTCCGGTTACGGAGAACGCGCGGTAGCATGGAGCGGATACGCATGGACAGTCAGCGGCGTTGTAACTACTACGGACGCCGACAAAGATCGTTTTGAAGGCGCTAAAAGCATCCGGCTTCGCGGCAATGAGGGAGATAACTGCCGTGTTGAATTGGATTCTTATATAAATGGCATAAAGTCAATATATTTTGACTACGCTTCTTATGGTACGCACAGTAACGGGACAATAGTTCTTTATTATCAAATTAAGGACAGCGAATGGGTAAAAGCCGGTGAAGTTACCGCCCCCGCATGGGAAGGCGCAATGTTTAAAGCCAGTTTTGACATAAATAAAACAAATGTACGTTTTAAAATCGTCAGAGAGGGCAATCTTACAGGCTATTCATCGGTCAATATAGATAATATTGTTATCGCCGCCGACAGTGAAGATTCCTTCAATGTAATTACCGTTGATCCTGTACCTGCCGATTTTTACATTAGCGGATTGCAGGTGATTGCCGACGGCAACGCCAAAGCGGTAAGTATAACGCCGAAAGCAGGCAAGTCCACGGGGATAATAACCATCTGGTATGAGGGGATAGGCGGCACAAGTTACGCAAAAAGTACCACAGCGCCTTCTGCAGGCGGCAAGTACGCCGTTACATTTGACGTTGCGTCTTCTGCCGGATTTAACGCGGTAAACGGTCTTGCCGCGGGAACGCTCGTTATTGAAGAATTTAACGGTCAGTTTATTCTTATTGACTTTGAAGACGCGGTGTGGGATGGCAATGGTTACACGCAACGTCCTGTAAGCTGGGGCGGATACGAATGGGCGGTCAGCGGCGTTGTAAGCGCTACGGATGATAATGACCGCAAAGAAGGCGGCAAAAGTATACGGTTCCGCGGCGGCAATGCAAATGATTCAGGCAATAATACTAACCGTGTTGAATTGACGAATTATTTGACAAGCGGCATAAAGTCAATATATTTTGACTACGGTTCGTACAGTTCGCACTCAGGCGGTGTAATAATCGTCTCGTATCAAAAGGAAGGCGGAAGTTGGGTAGAAGCAGGGAGAACTGACGCCATTCCCTCATGGACTGCCGGGGGCAATGCTTTGCTGAAAGCCAGTTATAACCTTAATGTTACCGGCAAGGTACGCTTCAAAATAGAGAAACTTTTTGTCGGTTCAGGCAGTATATCGGCAAATGTAGACAACATCATCATCACTTATTAGTTAGTATACGACATTAAAACGTCGTATACTAACCCGATAAGCGGCATCGTGTGTTTAACACACGCCGCCGCTTATCTTAGCGGTTTACGACAGGGCGATTCCCGCCCCGCCGTAAACCGCCATTGTTTTGGTTGTGATTGGTATCTGCCCGCTGAAAACTTAGAATAATTTTATATGTCTACCGTGCCGAAGGCGCACTTTTATATTTTAACCGTATTTTAATAATTTTTTAACAATTGCTTGACAATAAACTATGCCCTAACATATAAAATACAATCCAGGCAGGGGAAGTATATGGCGGAAAATAAGAACAAATCGCAAACTTCAAAAATACGGTTATTTCCAATCATACTGGTAATTTCCGCCGTTGTCTTTTTAAATGTTTTAACTTATTACAGAAACAAATGCGTCATCATAGAAAGCCTCGCCTATCTTACTTTTACTATGTGGCTTTTCCTTGTTTTGATAACGGCTGTCGATCAATTAAACAAATTAGATTTAAACTGGCGGGGACTTTGGGAGAAAGTTAAAAGATTTTTTGTTAAAAATAAGACCGCGCCAGTAATTGTTCAGGAAAACGGGAAAGTAGAGACAGTTTCTGAACAACATGACGGGCTTCTCGAAATAAAAAAAGAAAATATAACGGAACCGCAGGAGAAAAGCGAGGGGCTTGAAAAGCATATTTATGAAATTTTATATATTGTTTTCTTTTTAGGTATAGTGTTTTGGCGCATAATAGGTATTTTTAAGGTTATGCCGTTGTCTTATGCCGAGGATTACCGTCTTAGTATTGCGGACGCGGTATTACTGCTTGTTTTCCCCTGCGCCGCTGTTCTTTACCTTAAAATGAGAAAAGACGATTCTTGCCCGACGGATAAAATTTCCCGTAATATTCTTAACTTTTTTTCTTATGTTTCATTTGTTTATACTGCAGTTATCGCGGCGTCTTCGGTTTTAAAAATAAATATTCAGGTTGTTTTACAGTGGGTTTATTATGCGGCGTCTTTATATCCAGCCGCTTCGCTTGCGGTTAATATTTTGCTTTCTTATTTAAAAGGGAATATTTTAAGTTTTGATTATACTCTGTTTCCAAAAATTACGTTTAAAAAAGATACAACAGGCGAAACTGCGGAAATACAAACGGCAAGTTGGAAAGTTTCCATAAAATCGCTGTATACAATACATTACACCTTAAAAATTCTGCCCGCGCTGGCGCTGGCTCTTGTTTTTGTTTTATTTATTTCAACGGCGGTATTTGTCGTACAGCCGCATCAACAGGCGGCGGTTTATCGCTTTGGGAAACTTGACCGTTCTTCGATAAAGAACGCGGGTCTTCATTTAAAATTTCCGTTTCCCGTTGACAAGGCGGAAATTTACGATGTGCATCGCGCTACTTCCATGCAAATCGGCTATGAATCATCGGGGGGCGCGAATTTCCTGTGGACGCAAATGCACGATGGCGGCGAGTATATGCTTCTTTTAGGCAACGGGAATGAAATGGTTGCGGTCAATTTAAAAATTATGTATGTAATTTCTGATTTATATTCGTATATAAAAACCTGTACAAACGCGGAAGCTGTATTGTCCGCCGCCGCCTACAATGCGCTGATGACGCGCACAATCAACACCACGCTTGACTCGTTTTTAAGCGTAGACAGAAATTCCCTTTCGGCGTCTTTGTTGGACGAATTATCACAATTTTGTGAATTGGAAAGTTTGGGGTTTTCAGTTGTGCAGGTTATTATTGAAAGCATACACCCTCCTGTGGATATTGCCGGCGTCTATCAAAATGTTGTAAGCGCCTCTGTTGACAAGACTACGGCGATTACAAGGGCGCATACCTATGCGGAAACAAAAGTCATAGAAGCGGCGCGAAAAAGCAAAACCGCTTTTGATCAGGCAAGGGCGTCGCAGTACAGCAGAACAAGCGACGCGCAAAAAGAAGCGGCTGTTTTTTATTCAGCGGCAGAGGCAAGCAGAATCTCGCGCGGTTCTTATGAGTTTACCAAAAATCTTGACGTATACGAAAAAATTATAAAAAACAATAAAGTGTATGTGTTTTCACGCGGAGCGGAAGGCAGTCAGTCAAAATTTATTATAGGAAAAGTAAACACATTTAATTTATTAGACGCTAAAAAAGGAGATGGTAATGAGTAAAATATACAAGGTGTTATTTGCTTTAATTTTTATTGTTATCGTATCGGCGGCCGGATTCACTTTTACTGTAAAAGAAGGTTACAGCGTTATTATTTCGCGGTTTGGGAAAATTGTTAACATATACAACAATGCGGGCTTGTATTTTAAACTTCCGTTTCCAATTGACAAAGTAATAACTTACGATACCAGAAATCAATATATGGATTCAGGTTATAACGAAACCCTTACCAACGATAAAATAAACATTATTCTTCAAACTTATATTGTATGGCGCATAAACGACATACAAAAATTTCACACAAGCATAGGAAATTATAACTTTGCGCAAAGACATCTTAACGATTTGGCGGCAACGGCAAAAAACAGCGTTCTTGGGAATTATCCGCTTTCTTCTCTTGTGTCAACCAACATCGAAGAAATTAAGATAGATGAAATATGTCAAACTATCTGGGAAATGACTGCAGGTCCCGCGCTCGCCAATTACGGTATTGAGATTCAGGCGCTCAAAATTAAACGGCTCGCGCTACCGGAAGCAAACATCAAAAGTGTTTTTAATCAGATGATTGCGGACAGGCAAAAATATGTTTCACAGTATATTGCGGAAGGAGAGCGTGATTCCGCGATAATCACCGGGTCAGCGGACGCGAGAGCCGCAGAAATTTACGCGCAGGGTAAACTTGAGGCTTCGGCGATTGATGCGGAGACGGAAAGAATGATCGCGCGTATTTACGGGGAAGCGTATGACAGAAACTCAAAATTGTTTATTTTTCTGAAAAAACTGCTTGCTCTTGAGAATTCAGTAAACGCGGACACAACTGTAATTATGCGCGCAAATGAATCTCCATTCGATGTAATAACGGGAGCAAACTAGGTAGCGGCATGAAAAACAGGCTTTTTATTGTTTTTACTCAAATAATGGAATACATTATCAAATATTTTAAGTTGACAGTGTGTTTCGCCGCCGTTTTGATTGCGCTTTCCGGCGTGTACCGCGTAGAAAGCAGTCAGATTGCCGTTGTGCTTCGTTTCGGCAAACTTACGGGAGGTTCGCCTGAAAAACAAATTAAAAGGCCCGGGCTTCAGTTTGCGTTGCCGTTTTTTATCGACAAGGTGATTAAGATTCCCGTTTCTACAGTTCAGGAAATTGAAATTACTACGCATTATAAACCGGGAGGAAGCGTAGCCTCTTCCGATGTCGAAAAAAACGGCTATATATTAACCGGCGATAAAAATATAGTTCTGGTAAAGGCAAAAATAAAATACCAAATAAACGACCCTGTATGTTATACGCTATTTATAAATGACGCGGATAAAATGCTTGACGGCATAATCAGCGGCGAGTTAACCTGCATAGCCTCGCATTCAGACGTAGATTCAATACTAACAAGCGGCAGGGCGCGGTTGTCGCTTGATGTTATGCAAAATTCACAGGCGATTATAGATAAATTAAAACTGGGAGTCCTTATTTCCGGCGTGGAATTAACCGAAATTACCGCGCCTGCCGAAACAATCCGTTATTTTGAGGAAGTGCGGAACGCGGCAATATACAAGGCGACAAGTTTACAGCGGGCGCAGGAATACGCATCCAACATGATACTTGGAGCTCAGTCTTCGGCAAGTTTGCTTAAACAAACCGCTGTTTCCGGACAATCCGCAAAACTTATTAAAGCGCGCAGTGAAATGGCTGAATTTAACGGTTTGTACGACCAATACGCGAGAAATCCGCAAATTATCATGTCGGGAACATTCAGGCAGAGAGTGGGCGCGGTTCTGAAAAAAGCGGGCAAATCAATAGTGATTCCGGCAGATTCTGAACCGCCCACGTTTCTGTTGCCGTGAGGAGGAATAATGAAAAATATCGCCAGCATTGCAAGCAGTGAACATATTTCAGATAACGAAAAACAAAATTTCAGAAACAGCATACTGTCCCTTTCTGGCGCGTTGGTTTGTCTTGTGTCCGCCCATATTTACGGGAAAATTTTCCCTCGTCAGGATATAATCCGCGCGCTTATTTTTATCGCTGGTATTGCCATAATCGGGCTTCCCATGCTTGTTACGGCGGTACGGGGGCTTGTTTCTAAAAACATGAAATACGCCATGGAAATACTTGTTTCGATAGCGATGATAATATCAACGTTAAGCGGAGAATTTTTACTTGCGATACTTATTCCCGTTATTCTTACCTTTGTTCATTTTCTTGAAGAAAAAAGCATTATGGGCGGGCGCGATGCGATTGAAGGTTTAAAAACAATGCAGGCTGAAAAAGCAATAGCGGAAAAAGACGGAAAAGAAATTGAGGTTGACGCAAGGGAATTAAAAACCGGCGATACGATAATAATAAAGCCGGGTATGTCCCTGCCTGTCGATGGCGAAGTTATTTTCGGTACATCAAGTATCGATCAAAAATCGCTTACAGGCGAATCTTTGCCGAAAACGGTTGATATAGGGGATCAGGTTTTTGCCGGAACTGTAAACATAGACGGCAATATTAAAGTTAAGGTAACAAGGGAGTACGCGGACACTTCTTTTCAAAAAATAGTAAAACTGCTTGAGGAGTCGGGGAATATTCAAATTGCTGATACAAAAATTGTAGATAAGTTTGTGTTTTACTATATTCCGCTGACGCTTGTTACCGCTCTGCTGGTGTGGCTGTTTACTCAGGATATTAACAGGGCTATCGCTATTCTTGTCGCCAGTTGTCCATGCGGACACTTGCTTATCAATTCCGCTCCCATGATTGCGGCGCTGGCGTCTTCTGCAAAAAGGGGAATCCTTATAAAAAATTCGTCGTTTGTGGAATATCTTGGCGAGACGGATTATCTTGTTTTTGACAAAACTGGAACTATAACAAACGGAATTCTTGAGGCGAGTAATTTTCATCTGGATAAAGCCGAAGATTTTAACGAACTTGTTATGACTGCAGGCGCGGTTGCGCACGGCTCGCTTCACCCAATATCAAGGTCTATTGTTTCGTTATGCGAAAAGAAAGATATAGACAGGAATTACGAAATCAAAGAACACATCGGAAAGGGGATTGAAGGCAAAAAAGGAGACGACGTTATTTATCTGGGCAGTTACAACTGGATGCGCTCGCTGGGTTACGATGTTTCTGACAAATACGAAAATGCCGGCGCTTGTGACTGGGTTGTAAAAAACGGGCAAATTCTCGGCTGTATCGTATTCAAGGATACGCCGCGCGATGACGCCGCGCAAACGGTAAATCAACTGAAAAATATTGGCGTTCCAAAAACTTGTCTTTTGACAGGCGATCATTTTCAATCGGCGAAAAAGATACAGGACGCTACCGGCATTGATGAGATGCGGTGCGAATTATTGCCGGAGCAAAAACTTGAACACGTCGAAAAAATGATGAAAGAACATACTGTTACCGTTATCGGAGACGGTATTAACGACGCGCTTGCCTTGTCACAAGCGCACGTTGGAATAGCGATGGGGGCGATGGGTTCCGACACGGCGATTCAAAGCGCGGACATTGCACTTATGAACAATAATCTTTCCAATATTCCGTTTGTAATCAAACTGGCGCAAAAAACAAAAAACATCATTTATCAAAATATTGTTCTGGCGTTTTCTGTAAGTATCATTATGATCTTTTTGGCGGGAGCGGGAATAGTGCCGCCGATAGCAAGCGCATTTTTACACAACATCGGCGCGTTTTTGGTGCTGATAAACAGCGGACGGGTATTGTCGAATAAAAACAACTGAAGATATTCTAAAATTTGTTTTCGCAGGGGCGCAAAGATTGAAGAAAAGCATCTCGCAGAGGCGCAAAGGCGCAGAGTTGTTGTTTGATATATTATATTTACTTTTAAGATTTTCGTTTTAAGACAATGGACTTGTTCGACAACTGCGAACCTTCGGTTCGAGTTGGTTGTCTCACAAGTTTTGCGGTTTTTCAGGCTATAAGCCTGCGAACTAAAGGTTCAACGTCTCTGAGAGATGTTTTTTTTAAAATCAGCTTTTTTCTATCGCTTCCAGAAGTCCGTTCAAGTAACTTACGCCCAGCGCCCTGTCGTAGAGACCGTAGCCGGGCATGGAAACTTCACCCCAGATGTTTCTGCCGTGGTCGGGACGGATTGGACCGTCAAAACCTGTGTCGTACAGTGTTTTCATTATCGCGTACATGTCTAAAGAACCGTCTGTGGAAAGATGGGCGGATTCTTCAAAATTACCAGGGGCGTTGTGCCGTACGTTGCGCACATGTGCGAAGTGAATCCGTCCTTTGAGGGCGCGTATTATTTCAGGAATGTCGTTACTTGTGTTGCTTCCCAAACTGCCCGTACAGAGGGTTATGCCGTTTAACGGGTTGTCAACCGTTTTAATCATACGCAGTAACTGTTCCTTGTTCGACATAATGCGCGGAAGACCGAAAACAGGCCATGCGGGATCATCCGGGTGCATTGCCATTTTTATTCCGTACTTTTCACAAACAGGCATGATTGCCGACAAAAAATATTTCATGTTGGCGAATAGAGTGTCGCTGTCAATATCACGGTACAGATCAAAAAGTTCCTTGATGCGCGCCATACGCTCAGGTTCCCAGCCAGGTAAAATATGACCTCCCGCCTTGGCGTTCATGTGGGCGGACATATTATTGGGATCGATTTTGTCGATTATTTCCTGTTCGTAGGACATTGCCGTAGCGCCGTCAATTCTGGGTTTTGCCAGATTCGATCTTGTCCAGTCAAAAACAGCCATAAAATTGTAACAGACAAGATCAATTCCCGCCTCGCCTAAAACTTTCAGGCTGGCGATATAGTTTTCGATATATCTGTCCCTGTCTTTTGCCGCAACTTTTATCGAGTCATGTATGCCAAGACTTTCGATCCCGGTGATTGATAAGCCGTACGCTTCAACTTCATTTTTTAGCGCTAGAAGCTCGTCCCTTGTCCATATGTCTCCCGGCGGAACGCCGTACAGTGTGGTGATAACGCCCTTTAAGCCTGGTACTTGCCGAAGTTTGTCCAGAGTAACAGGATCGTAGTCTGGACCAAACCAGCGCATTGTCATTTTCATTGTTTTTTATATTACAATAATTGACAATCTTTCGCAACGCAGATTGGGCTATCCGATAAACTGTTTCCTTTCCTGACAGACACTAATTAAGTTAATAGTGCTTTGTAACAGGTAAATGTTCACAATAACTTATTACAAAACATCCTCACGCAGAGACTGCAGAGATCGCGGAGACGCAGAGGATCAAGGGTGATTACTAACTTGTATCCCTTTCATGTTGTTTTTCATTATAAAATAATAAGAAAGCATGGCGGGAAACGCGCAATTAGGTAACAAAGCGCAGTTCTCCGCGTCTTTGCGACCTCTGCGTGATAAAAAAACAAAGTGTAGTTTTAGCTGTTCAGAGTACTAGTTCTAGATTTACCAGAATCCCCGCAATCGGTACACTGTTATTGCGCAATTACCGCCGAAAGGACGATAATTCCAACAAATCTTTTTATGTCCTTCCGCAATGCGGAACAATACCTAAATTTATCTTATAAAATTATGTTTTTGCCGAACTTTATTCCCATGCTTTAACCTGAAAAATGCAGGACTTGCTCAATAACCCCCAACGAGATTTATTACGCTTGCCGGTTTAATACCCCGCACGCTCCGCGTGCAAGCTTTAGGGAATTAAAAAATACCTTCACTATGAATTGTATGTAGGGTATTAAACCCGCATAAAATCCATACCTATCGTAACTAACATACCTCGCCGGGGCGAGGTTGTTGATTAAATAAGCCTGATGTTAAAAATTAATATTGGACTTGTTCGACAACTGCGAACCTTCGGTTCGAGTTGGTTGTCAAACAAGTCTTGCGGTTTTTCAGGCTATAAGCCTGCGAACGCGGACTTTAGTCCGAAAGTTCGACAAAACCCTTTTTATATGAAGTTGTTCAGAAACTGAAGTTTCCGGACAACTCTATTAGCCTTTTAGGCTCCACGAGAAACCAATACGGTGGATTTTAGGAGACCAGCCTTCTGCGATAGGCCGGGTTGGAAAATTATAACAGTATTCAAAACCAAATGAATTTCCAAGTTTTAAAACAAATCCTGCCGCCATTAGAAGGACATTTTCTCTAAAATTGTCTAAACCCATATATATATAGTTAATTCCAAAAAACGGGTCTAGACAAAATGAATCGGTAAGCTTAAGTTGATTGTAAAAACGAATTCCTGGTTGTAATAACATTAGATTTTTTTCCCAGTTGGTAAACGCTCCCACAAGGAACCATGAAAATAAATTAAAATGGAGGTCTGCATAAATGCCTGGAGCAAGAAGATGGGGTACAATGGTATATTGAACTCCCCCCCCCAGAGAAATTGACACAAAAGCAAAAGCGAGCAAACTTGACGCAAAAGGAAGATTAACCCCGGAAAGTTCCTTAAAGTTACCAATAATAGGAAAACTAAAGCCAAGGCGAATATCATAGTCAAAACCGGTTCCTGGTTTTGCGTCCCCGTCTGTACTCTCGGACTCCTGTGCATGCGCTATAACCGGTAAACTTATACATAACAAAATCACTAAAAAAATTTTTTTCATAAAAAACCCTCCTTATTTGTTTTACCCAAAAGTTTATATTTTTTGGACAATATTGATATTATAGCGGGTGTATTATAAAAGCAAGTAAGAAAAAGTATACTTTTAATGAAAAAGGGTAAGAAAAAGTATACCTTTACACAGCTCGAGTTCATTTTTTCGAGTCTATCCTGAAAAGCGTGTAAATGAAAATCTCGATTCTTTCCCCCACGTACAATGTTGATAATTACCTGACAGTCTAAAAAAAATAGCGGTCATAAAGCCCCCTGAATTATTTAATTTATTTGACCAAAAATTAATCTTAAGGATTTATATGATCACAATAACACTCTAGCGCAAAAAGCTGAAAGACGCAAATTAAGCCTTTTGGAACTTGCTTCAGAGCTTGATAACGTCAGTAAAGCATGTAAATTATAGGCTATTCCGGAGAACAATTTTATGAAATCCGCAGGAACTTTCAGGCGTTTGGAATCGACAGGCTTTTAGACAAAGCCAAGGGCGCTAAAAGCCTGCACTCAAACCGGGTTTCACAAGAACTGGAAAAAGCCGTTCTGGATTATTGTCTTGAGTTTCCGGCACACGGTTCCTTAAAAACCAGATAACAACTGCTATTCAGTGGCGTTCATGTAGGAGTCGGGGCAATACAGGGGCTGGGCGCGCCATGAACTCGTAACGAAAAACCAAAAGCTGTTAAGCCTTGAAAAGTAATACAAGGACAATAACATACAATTGACGGAACAGCACATAACTTTACTGGAAAAGTTTGACAGCGAGTTCAGGGAAAGGCATATAAAAGCCGACTTTACAGGAGAATTAGTCGTTTAAAACCGAAGATTTTTTAGACACCTTTTTTGTAGGGAATCTTAAAGGTATAGGAAAGATATATCTTCAAACGGTTGTTGACTGTCACGGTTTGCGTTTGGACATTGGACTTGTTCGACAACTGCGAACCTTCGGTTCGAGTTGGTTGTCTCACAAGTCTTGCGGTTTTTATATGAAGTTGTTCAGAAACTGAAGTTTCCGAACAAGTCCAATTTATTCTAGCTTTTTGCATCAAACATAAGTTTCAAATTAGTTGCTATGTGCCGTATTATCTTAAACATGATTGACGGAGATTTATAAAAATGTTACTTTTATAAAGAAGTTGTTTAAAATGAATATCAAATTGATTTCTCCGAGAATGAGCCTGCGGCCAATGGATTCGGCGTTTAAAAGATTGATGTCTCCGCCGCTTTCACTTGTTACAATTGCCACGCTTACCCCAAAGGAACACAGAGTATGGATCGAAGATGAAAATATCGTGAAAATCAAATTGACAGACAGCCCCGATTTAGTCGGCATTACAGTAAATGTTGATACTTCTGAAAGAGCGTTTGAAATTGCAAAGCAGTATAGAAGCAGGGGAATAAAAGTAGTATTCGGCGGTATTCACGCTTCGGCAAATCCTGATTTAATGCTAATAAATTGCGATTGTGTTGTAATTGGCGAGGCCGAAGAAATTTGGCGTAACTTATTAGATGATTTTGAGAGTAATCAATTAAGAAACATTTATAAAAATGATAAGATTACCAGCTTAAAAAATGTTCCTTTGCCGGACTGGAATTTTGTGGATCATCAAAAATATTTGTATCACAATGTAATTGTAACTTCACGCGGTTGTCCGTTCAAATGTAATTTTTGTTACAACAGTAGCGACTATGTTTCAAATCCGTTCAGAAATCGCCCTGTAACTGATGTTTTGGAAGAGATAGAAAACTTAAAAACAAGGCAAGTTCTTTTTATTGATGATAATTTTATCGGCAATGTCGAATGGACAAAAATATTTGTAAAGGCAATTAAAAAAAAGAATCTGGTTTGGCATGCGGCTGTTTCAACAAATATCTTTTTTCACAAAGATTTGATTCGTGAATTCGCGGAGTCGGGTTGTAAAAGTTTATTTATCGGCTTTGAATCCATTAACGAAGATTCTATTTTATCCGCTGACAAAAAACAAAATAAAGTCAAAGAGTATGAGGAACTTATCGCGCTTTTACACGAAAACGGAATTATGGTTAATGCAAGTATGGTTTTTGGGTTTGATTACGATGAGCCTTCCGTTTTTAAAAATACGCTTGTTTGGCTTATAAAAAACAAGGTAGAAACCATGACGGCCCATATCCTTACGCCGTACCCGGGAACAGCTTTGTATAAACAATTACTTGGCGAAAACCGCATAATAGATTTTAGCCCTGATAAATATAATACTTCAAATGTGGTTTTTCAGCCCCAAAAAATGACGGCAGAAGAATTAAAAAACGGTTACTTGTGGATTTACAGGGAATTTTATTCATTAAAAAATATAATCAAACGAAGACCGTCTAATAATCATTTGCAAAAACCATATTTCTTATTTAATCTTGGTTATCGTAAATACGGCCGGATAACTTCTTTTTTTGGGAGATTTGGTTTTATGAGTAAGATTGGACAGATTGCGCGAAAAATTTCTTATGGAATCGGGTAAAATAAAAAGTTTGATGCAGAACTGGTAAAATTGTATATTGGAGTTATACGCCATTGCGTTGGAATATTTTTTGGAGGAAAATTGAAAAAACACTCAAAATTGTCTTGACAATAACAATTTATTGAATTATTATAAAAATATGCCAGAATTGAGCAGATTTTTGGGTATATCAATATTGATGTATTTCGATGATCATAATCCGCCTCATTTTCACGTGAAGTATAATGATTATAGGGCATTAATATCGATTGATGAATTAAAAGTATTGGAGGGGCATTTACCTGCCCGAATATTGGGATTGGTTATAGAATGGGCTGAATTGAATAAGGAAAAACTTATGCAGGATTGGGATATGGTGAAAACCACTGGAAAATACTTTAAAATAGACCCATTGGTGTAAGGAGAGTATATGGTTTGGGTTATAAAGTCTGAACTAAAGGAAAATTATAAAGTGTATATTGAGTTTAACGATGGTGTATTCGGCGTGATAGATTTTTACGACAAATTAAGAAATGACCACCGTCAGATTATTCGGGAACTGTTGGATTTAGAAAAATTTAAAACAGTTAAAACAGGATTGGATACAATATGTTGGGACAATGGTGTTGATTTTGCTCCCGAATATTTGTATGAGCAAATAAAAATGCAACAAAAAGTTGCATAAAATACATCTGATAAAATTTGTTGGTGTATTTATAATAGGTTTTAGGATTGCCGTATGTGTTGTTGTACCGTTGGTAAAAGCAACACAATGGCATATAACACAGGACTGTAACTGCTTCACCGCCCGTTGGGTGGCTCGGGCTACGAAAAACCGCAGTCGGGCTAGCGCCCTTTGTGCGGTTTTTTTCCGCCACATTTTTTTGCGCCCGTAAAAATGCTTCGCATTTTTCCTTATCGGGCGCAAAAAAACGTCAGTTACAGCCAGAACGTTATACGCCATTAGTTGGTGGAAATTATGATACAAGTCTTGTATTTTTTCGGGCAAAAGCCTTATGAAAATTTGTATTAGCCGGTTCAATAGATTTATAAAAGCAGAGAGGGTATAAAGAATGAATAGAGTTGTTTGGAAACTTCAGTTTCTGAACAACTTCATATAAAAACCGCAAGACTTGTGAGACAACCAACTCGAACCGAAGGTTCGCAGTTATCGGACAAGTCCAATGGAATATGTTATAAATAAAATATAAATAAGGCGCAGTTACGCATAACAAAACTTTTGCTTTACGCCGTCTGCAGGCGGCGTAAGCGACGCTTACTTTGTCTTCATTACCTCGACCCCGTTCCATCCTTCGGGCGGCGGATTTGCAGAGTAATCTACGCATCTGTTGTACAGGTTTTCAGCGTTAAAGTCTTTGGGGAGCATGGCAAGCGCTTCCTTGAATTTCTGCGCCGCTTCCGCAAAGGAACGTCCGTAGTATAATTTCATGCCCTGATTATGCACCTGCCATGCTTTTTGCTCCGCCGCTGTCAGGGATTTTTTTACGGTGAAAATTTTTACGCCTTGGGTTTTGCCTTTTACTGCTACTGTGTCAAGAAGTCTGTAGTAAAGACCGGCGGAAGGGGCGGATTTTTGCAGTTCCTTAAAAAGGCTTTCGGAAATCAATATTTCAGAATGATACGTTTTCGTCAGCCCCTCCATTCGTGAAGCAAGATTTACCGCGTCCCCGATTACTGTGTAATCCATTTTGCGCTCGCTTCCGATGTTGCCGACAGTAACTTCTCCGTAGTTAAGACCAATTCCGATTTTGAATTCGCACTTGCCAAGCTTTCGCTGGTTCACGTTAAATTTTTCCACGGCGTCTATCATATCAAGACCGGACAACACGGACTGTAACGCGTCATCATCGTGTTTTTCAGGCGCGCCCCAAAACGCCATGATTGCGTCGCCTATGTATTTGTCTACAATGCCGTTCCTGTTGTAGATAATTTCTACTTGCCCGGAAAAATAACGGTTCAGCGAATTTACCAAGTCGTCAGGGGCCAAGCCTTCGGAAATAGTTGTAAAGGAACGAATATCTGAAAAAAGAATTGAAAGATTGCGGTTGTCGCCGACAAGCATTTTTTCGGGAGAGGCGAAAAACCGTTCAATTACGTCCTTAGGAACATACTTTTGAAAAATTTGGCGGATACGTTCTTCTTTTTTTCCGGCAAGAACGGCGTCAAAGGCGTAGCGTTTTATCTGCCCGTAAGCGCTGTCCAATTCTTCCGTCATTTTGTTGAAGGTCATCGCAAGGTTGCCGGTTTCGTCGTTGTACTCGACTTCCACCCTGGATGAAAGGTCTGCCTTTTCTATAATACCCGTCATTGCCTTTACTATGTTTCCAAGCGGTTCGGTAAGACGGCTGGTAATCAATATAAGAAGAAGAACCGCGACAGCGACAGCGGCGCACAGTGAAACAATGGTCTGCAAAAAGATACTTCTTGCGTCCTTGTAAAAAACATCCTCTTTTTCGCTGATTAAAATATGCCAGTCAAAAGGGGCGAAATAAAAAGCCTGAAAAATCCGCTTTTCCTTGCCGATTACGGCGGACATAAGCCCCTTGTTTTTGGCGGCTAAAATTTGTAAAAGAACGGGGGTTTCGGATTCCAAAAGCCCCACAGGCGAGCTTGCCATGCTTGTTTTTCCGTCTTTATCCACCGCAAATATTTTTTCAGTATCGCTTAAAATGATGCTTTTGCCGTATTGTTCCACCGCTTTTTTGGCGGCCTCGACCATGTCGGGGTTTCCGGTAAAATTATTGTCTTCCAGCAGAGTCCATTGGCTGTTTGCAAACTTTTCAAGTTCCCCAAGTTTAAAGCCTAAAAGCTGGCGTCCAAGGCGGGTAACACCGTTTACTGCGCTAAAATAAGAAGCCGTCTCCGTTAAGATAAGGGGGACGATAATCAACGGCAGAACAACCATGAACATTTTTATGCGAATTTTCATTTTTACAGTGTAAATTAAACAGGAAAAAATCTCAAGTTGAATGTTTTAATTTCCGATAAATTTAGTATGAAACGTTATAGTATTAGATGTTTACCGGGCAATACAGAGTACATTGACATTTTAAAAGAGCTGGACAATGAATATCTTGTTCGTTTCACCCGCAACAGCAATGGTTACATAAAAACGACAGAAGAGACCATTACAAGGCATCTTTTTAATATCTGCGTACAGACCGGATATCTTAACCCAATGCTGGAAACCGCGGTTGCCTAAAGGCTTAAGTCAGAAAGACTTAAACGCCGAATGGTTTAATGATCCAGACTTTTGGGAGCAGTACGCTCCCATCATGTTTGACGACGCGCATTGGGCGGAAGTGCCGCTGGTTGCCGACGGCATAACCAGTCTTGCCAACTTTGATTTCTACGGTAAAACAACCAAAATAGTAAACTCAAGTCCTAAAGTGCTTGACCTTTGTTGCGGCTTCGGCAGGATAAGCGCGGAACTTGCCCGCAGGGGGTTTTCCGTAACCGGCGTAGACATAACCGAAAGCTATCTGCAAACCGCAAAAGAGGAAGCCTCCCACGAAAAACTTAATATCGAATATTTAAAAGCTGACGCGAGAGAATTTGTCAGACCTGACTTTTTTGATCTTGCAGTAAACCTCTATATTTCCTTTGGATATTTTGAAAATGAAAAAGACGATCTTCTGCTTGTGCGCAATGTGTGTGAATCACTTAGAGAAGGCGGCTCTTTTATCATTGAAACTCTAGGAAAGGAAATTGCCGTCCGCGATTTTGTCGAAACCGAGTGGTTTGAGCGCGCAGGTTTTACGGTGCTTACTCAATATGAGATTCTGGACTCATGGACATTTTTGAAAAATCGTTGGATACTTATTAAAGATGGAAAAAGAATCGAGAAGGTCTTTACACAGCGCCTGTATTCCGCATCGGAATTAAGGGCGCTTATGTTTTCAGCGGGTTTTTCAAAAGTGGAGATTTTTGGCGATTGGAACGAAAGCCCCTATGACAAGCGGGCGGCTAAACTTATCGTAATAGGGAGAAAATGATGCAGGCGGATTACGCGAGTTTTGACAAACTGGAATCCTTTATGAAGGATGTTTTTATAAAAGCGGGAGTTCCCAAAGAGGACGCTGAGATTTGCGCGGAAATATTGATAGAGTCCGACAAGCGCGGGATCGATTCACACGGAGTAGGCAGGTTCAAGCCCATTTACATCGACAGGATAAAGGACGGTATTCAAAACCCTGTTACCAACTTTGAAATAGTAAAAGATCATCTTGCTACGGCGGTTGTAGACGGTCACGACGGCATGGGGCACGTTATCGGGAAAAAATGCATGCAGATAGCGATTGACAAGGCGAAAAAGCACGGCATGGGAATGGTAGTTGCGCGTAACTCTACGCATTATGGAATTGCCGGATATTACGCGACAATGGCGGCGAAAGAGAACATGATCGGCATTACTGGAACAAACGCGCGTCCGTCAATCGCCCCCACCTTCGGAATTGACAACATGCTTGGCACAAACCCGATAACATTCGGCATTCCCACGGACGAGGATTTTCCCTTTGTGCTGGACTGCGCTACTTCTGTTTCGCAGAGGGGCAAAATAGAACATTACGAGCGTATCAATAAAACCATGCCGGAAGGCTGGGTTATAAACCGCGATGGTTCAAGCGAAACAGATCCCGCGAAAGCGCTTGCGGGGCTTACAAAAGACACCTGCGCGCTTGCTCCTCTTGGCGGTCTCGGCGAAGATACGGCGGGTTACAAGGGCTATGGTTATGCGACAGTTGTGGAAATATTAAGCGCCGCCCTGCAACAGGGTCAGTTTTTAAAAGCGTTGAGCGGTCTTGACGCAAACGGCAAAAAAGTTCCGTATCATCTTGGACATTTTTTTATAGCTATAGACATAAACGCCTTTACGGAGCCGGCAAAATTTAAAAAAACTACAGGCGATATTCTGCGCGAACTTCGCGCTTCAACAAAAGCGCCCGGGCAAAAGCGCATTTACACCGCCGGCGAAAAGGAATACCTTGCCTATCTTGAGCGCAAAGACACCGGAGTGCCGTTAAACGACAGTCTGAAAAAGACGCTTAAATCGCTTATTGATGAATATAAACTGGATAATTATCAGTTTGGTTTTTGATTGAAATGCGAAGAAGCTTTCGCAAAGGCGCGGAGTTATTGTTTGTAAGGTTTTTGTTTTACGGTAATATAGCATAAAAAATAATGTTGTTATGCGAAATATGAGATAGATAAGGTATATGAATTAAAAATTTTTGTTATCCTTTATTTTTGGATTCAAATTTAGCGATTTTAATTTTTACCGTCTTGTCAATTTCTTCTAAAACGGATTTTTGGAATGTTCTTACCGCTTCAATTGAATATCCGTTTTTGGAAAATAATTCTGCAGGGTCTATTTTTTGCGCATTGGATACGTTCTAATACATCGTCAGTAAGGAAAACTTTTCTCAAGTTCTATTGTTGCAAGATACCCTGAAGCAATATTGGCGTTTTCCGCCAGTTTTGTCTGCGATAAGCTCAATAAATGGCGGTGGTCTTATATGTTTAAAGTTATATCGGTTATTCTTGTTTTAGTATTGGACTTGTTCGACAACTGCGAACCTTCGGTTCGAGTTGGTTGTCTCACAAGTCTTGCGGTTTTTCAGGCTATAAGCCTGCGAACGCGGACTTTAGTCCGAAAGTTCGACAAAAC
>JAITUY010000016.1 GCA_031286095.1 Treponema sp.
TCCCGTTACCATTTACACAAAATTTATGACAAACCTAGCAGAAAAACTGCTGGAAATTTGATATTTCAAGAAGTAAAGAAAAATGGAAAATCTATTTACACAAAAAATAGGATAGCTCCAAGGTTTTTCCGGTTACATTGATATGGTAGGCGCTGTAAATAACCCTTCCGCTGTTCTGCCTGATCACATATTCGGATATGAAACCGCGCCTGCCCGTAACTCCGCGTCCGAAGCCGTCCGCCGCGCAGACCTTACAGATACTGATGATAATTCCGCTGATTTTATTGCGGCGCGATACGCTTTGGGGAGCAATGAAACATTTACTAATGAAATGCTCGAGGTACGCAAACCGCGAAATTCAAGCGCGGGATCATGGGAGCCGTTTGCGGAGCCTGCTCCTCCGGTTCTCAGCAATAATACGCTTTTAATTTTGCAGATCGGAGCCGCCACTGACGGTAATATTTCACACAGTTTTATAGAATTGTACAATAACAGCAACAACCCGATTAGCCTGAATGGTTATTCCCTTCAATATGCCGCCGGATTTAGTACAAACGCAGGAAATGGCGCTCCGAACGGAAATATAACCACAGACGGCGATTGGAACAAGATCGATCTTTCCGGAACAATTTCGCCTCACAGTTCTTTCCTTGTGCTTGGAAAAAAAGGTACTAATGCATCTCCTGCGCTTTCCATAGCGGATAATTCCGGCGACATAAAGCAGGAATTTGTTATTAACAACCGCTGTTTCAAGGTCGCTCTTATTAGTAATACCACATTACTTACAGTACAGAATCCGTTTAATGTTGACGGCAATGGTACAAAAGCCGCAGGTTATATAGATATGGTTGGCGCTTTGAATACAACAGGCACTGATTATATTCAGGGTTATGAGGGAACTCAAATCACCAATTTAAACAAACAAACAGGTCAGCGTAGAAAGACCATTGGCGACACGGACAATAATGCGGCGGATTTTGAACGCGCTGTTTACGATGACGCGACCGCCGAACAAAAAGAACTTAGAAGCCCCAAAAACCTCGCTTATGGCGAATGGAATCCCGTACCATAAATTTTAGGAGAACAACATGCGTATAAAATTTTCAATTAACAAAATTATCTGTCTTTTGATGTTTGCTCTTTGTTACTTATTTGTAACCTGTGAAGAGCCTGGCGGGAGCGGGGATATGTCCAATAATGGAGAAGACGGATACGGCAACCCAAATGTTGACGTTGTCAGGGAACTCACATTTTCCCATAACAGCGGGCTTTACGGTCAGCAATTCAGCCTTACAATAAGAGCGCCTGAGGGAAGCTCTATCTATTACTCGACAGACGGAAGCGTTCCCTCTGCCGCGAAAGCCGGCAATGGATATGTGTTTAAGTACAACGCCCCCATTACCGTGCAGAACCGCAATGGGCAGGCGAATGTTTTGGCGACACCGCAGAACTCGGAGAATTTTTATATGGTTCCAAATGATTCTCGCGGAGATGTGCCGCCGGTATATACGCCGACTAATGCTCAAGTGCCAAAGGCAACAGTTATCCGCGCGATAGCGGTAGACGCAAACGGCGTTTCAAGCGGCGTAGCGACTAAAACATATTTTATTGGCAATAATTTGGCTGATTACGGAAGTAATCGCGTTATTTCTTTGGTTTCTGATCCTTACAATCTGGTAGATGTAAATTACGGCATTATGGTACGCGGAAACTCAAGTAACAGATGGGATACCAATCCTTCTTATAACTTTCGCATGAAAGGAGAGGCTTGGGAACGCCCGGCGCATTTGGAGCTTTTTGAAGGAAACGGAAGTAGCAGAAGCATACCGCTTTCTACAGGGGTGGGTATTCGTATCCGCGGCGGCTATTCAAGAGGAGTTGGTCAAAAAAGTTTCAGCGTGTATTTTAAGGAACAATACGGCATAAAAAATCTGGAAAATTACAACCTGATACCCGGCGCGGTTAAAGCGGACGGAAAAACGCCGGTAGGAAAATACAAGGGTTTTATGTTAAGAAACGGCGCGAACGACATTGAGTACAAATTTTACGACGTATTTTTACAAAACCTGCTAAGTGACCGCAGTTTTTCCACGCAAGCCGCGGTTCCCTGTGTTGTATATATTAACGGCGAATATTGGGGGCCTTATAACCTTCAGGAAAGGTACAGCGACAACCATACTGAGTACAAATACGGCGTTAAAAAAGAAAATGTTATCTCTTACGACAACGGTGAATTAGACGACGGTAATCCGGGGGAAGAGTCGCTTTTTAATGATATGATGAATATGGCAAATAACGATATGTCCGTTCCGGCGAACTACAGCGCTTTTTGCGCGGCTTTTGATATTGATAACTTTATTGATTATTGGGCGGCGCAAATATACATCTACAATGAGGACTGGCCCCATAACAACTACCGTTTATGGAGAACTCGTACTGTAGAATCTGGCAACCCTTACGGAGACACAAAATGGCGTTATCAGATGTTCGATACTGAATTTGCCCTTGGAATTTATAACAGCGGCGGACTTACAGGCGGTTCTGGTAAAAATGCTTTTGATGAAATCCTGAACGGGAGCGACAAAGATCATCCTAACAACAAACTATTCAAGGCGTTAATGGTAAACCCTGATTTTTGCAAAAAATTTGTTAATACCATGCTTGATCTTTACAATGTAAACTTTCACCCTAATAATTTTGGTCCCAAATTAGATAGTTATGCAAATATATACAGACCGCTAATGGACGGTTATTTTTCCAGATGGGGCAAACCATGGGATTCGGCTTTTAACGACAAAGTAAACGACGCCAGAAGTTACTTGAATGATATAAGAAACGCTATGGTTAACTATTTGCCAAATTATTTTGGCGGGAAAACAAGCATAACAAGCGGCAACTTGTACGACGTTACACTGTCCACAGCGGGCGCAAACGTGTCAATAAAAATCAACACGGTAACCCCAAACTTGCCGGGAAGCTGGACAGGAAAATACTATTCTGCCGTTCCAATTACTGTAACGGCAAGCGCTCCTCCAAACGGCTATGAATTTGAAGGTTGGTTAGTAACAGGCGGTACGGCTGTGTCTCTTTCGGCGTTGACGACTGTAGTAACCATTACCGGTAATGCGCAGATTACGGCGAAATATAAATTAACAGGAAGCACAGTTATTCCCGTAACCGGTGTAAGTTTGAATAAAACCAGCGTCAACTTAAAAATTGGAGAAACCAGCGCCCTTACCGCAACAGTTACTCCGTCCAACGCGACATACAAAGATGTAATATGGACTTCCAGCAATTCCGCTGTAGCAAGCGTTAGTAACGGAAAAGTCACCGCCATAAGCGGAGGAACGGCGACAATTACCGCAAACACAGTAGAAGGCAAATCAGCAACGTGTGCGGTAACTGTAAAATTTCCTACGGTATTATTTGATTTAGCCGCAAAACTTCAAACTTTGAGTGTCCAGACCCTTGATACGGATAATAAATTTTATACTGCGTTTAGCGGTATGCCGGTAAGAGCTGGAAACGCCATTGATGTACCATATGAATCCAACATGGTATTACCACATGTAACCTACAATATAATAAGTGACTCTGGCGTAATAAAACTTCAGGTTAATGTATTTGTGGATTGGGGTGCAGGATTGGTCGTCTCAAATGATAACTTTACATTCAAGACTGGTGATATAATTGAATTTAAAGGGAAAATGATAAATGGTCCCAGCGATGGAATACGCGTCGATATGAATTGTTGGGGTTATGAGCCTCTTCGGGACTGGAACGAATCGTATTTAGACGGGCAGGTTTTTGATAAAACCTTTATTTTAACCGCAGATGAAGCCGCTACGATAAACGCAAATGCAATTAAGTGTGATGGTAATGCTCTTAAATTTCAAACAGGGGGAATATCCCCTTGGAACGGTACAGTATACCCTGTCGGTATTGGAAAATTTGTCATCGAACAGATTAAAATTTTCAGAATTGAATAACCCGTCCGTTTAAATTTTACGTGGCTGTCCAAACGGGTAGCCCTTTTTTTTCGCAAACTTCGCGAACAACAAGATTTATACTAAAAGTTTGTGTGGTTGGTGGTAAAAACTTACCCCAAATAATCCGACAACCTGCGGTAACATTGATTCACAACGTGTTTCTGCTCAATATCAACTTCCTCGCCAAGTTCATCAATTAAAGTTTCAAGACTGGAAAGGCTTTCATTTAAACAGGTGTAAAAGCCCCGCGAGGCGCGGAACCAGTAATTTCCATCGCCGTCCGTAAAAAGACCCAAAAATCCCAAGTCTTTTGAGTTCTTTTTCCATATAACGGGCGTTGCAAGACTGTCCAGATGTTTCAGCAGATCAGTAAGTTTTTCTTTTGAATTGAAATTCCCTTTGCGGGGCCATTCGCGGGAAAAAGCGCTTTCTACGTCTAATTTTGGCGCGAGAGCGAGTATAAGCTCCAGTTTTTCCCCGGCAAGCAAATTAAATTGATTTTTAATAATTATTTTTCCTTTTAACCCTTTGTAAAAAGTTTCTACTGTATCTTCGCCAAGAACCTTCAATTTTTCCCACGGAAGAAGAACGGTTTTTTTCCCTTTTATATTGATAATATCAAACACCTCGCCGGAAATTTTTATGTTATTTGTAAAATCTCTAGCTTTTTTAAGCTTTGCAGACCTTTGTCCGCCGTCTTTTTCGGCTTCGGCAAAAAGTCCGGGTCTTATCCGTTCCAAAACACCGCGCGAAAGCGGGGAAACAGACATCGCGTACATTTTTGAAGTGCGGACAATTTCTCCGGCTACAATATAAGAAGGATCAGCGCGAAACATTACCGATCCCGGGTGAATCATAATTTTATCAGCCGTTAAACTTCGGTAAGAACCTATTTTTGCGCGTTCTCCCCGCATATGTCCGCCCGTTCCGCGCGCTCCTTCGCGCACACAGACAAATTGTATCATTCCGCGCCCGATACAGCATAAATAGTCGTCAATTTCCTTTCCTTCAATCATTTGCGCCCTGTAATGCACGGGAATTTTCATGCTGGCAAGATTTTCTTCAAGTTGAGCCGTTACATTTACGATTTCCGCCATTGCGCGTTCGTCAAGATAATTTTTTTCGCAAAATTTCAATTTATTTGTCGAATCACAGTAGGCTTTAAAAAGTTTTAAATACGAAACAAAATCGCCGTTATCATCGCGGAAACGGTGGTGCGCCTGTCGCGCGTCAGTTTCTTCGCCGGGCGGCAGAATATACGGGCTTTGCGTAGATAAAAAAGCCGCCGATATAACTGTTTCGCGGAGAACATCAGGATAATGCAGTATCGCTTCGACAATAATCCGCGATTGGCGCGGCGCAAGCGGGAATTCTGTCATTAATTTGCCTATATTTGACAAACTTCTGTCGCTTTCCAGCGCGGAAAGCAGGTTTAATGTTTCAATTCCGCCGATTATTCCCGCTCTTTCAGGCGGGGAAATAAAATCAAAGTCTTCAAAATTAGTTATGCCAAGGTCAGCCATTCGTAAAATAACTTCTGATAAATCGGTGCGGAAAATTTCTTCGGTGGTATAAAGAGCGCGGTTTTCAAAATCTTTTCGCGTGTAAAGACGGTAGCATGTACCTTCCTGAGTGCGTCCCGCGCGTCCTTTGCGCTGATTTGCCGATGCTTTTGATATCGGCGCTTCTATCAGGCTCGAAGTAAATGTTTTTGGATTGTACCAGTTAAGTTTTGCGAATCCTGAATCAATTACGGCGGTAACCCCGTCAATTGTAACCGAAGTTTCTGCGATATTTGTAGAAATAATTACCTTTGTTTTGCCTTTTGGAGCGTCTTCAAAGACTCTTTCCTGTTCTTCTTTACCGAGTCTGCCGTATAAAGGGAGAATATGCAAAAATTTACCAACAGAGCAAAAAGCGAGGCGATTCATGCAGTTTTTGATCATTTTTTCGCCTGAAAGAAAAACTAAAATATCTCCGCCGCGTTTTTCATTTATAAAACGAGTGGTAATTCCCTCGATTTTCATCAGAATTTCTTCTTCCGCGCTGTCTTTTTGCTTAAAAGAAGCGTTTTCAACGACAGGATCGTATATCAACGTTACAGGGAAACGCTGAGCATCTATTTTTACAATAGGACATTCGCCAAAGTATTCTGAAAAAACTTCGGCGTTAATAGTTGCGGAAGAGATGATAACCTTGAAATCACGCCTGCTTTCCAGCACTCTTTTTAGCAAACCGAGTATAAAATCGATGTTTAGGCTCCTTTCGTGGGCTTCATCTACTACAAGAAGGCTGTATTTAGACAGCCATGGATCAAGTTTCATCTCTTGAAGAAGAATACCGTCCGTCATTATTTTTATTTTAGTTTCATGATTTGTGCGGTCGGCGAAGCGCATTTTATAACCAATAAGACCCGGAATTACTGTTTCTGTTTGACGCGCGATGAATTCGCTTACCGATACTGCCGCAATGCGCCGCGGCTGAGTAACGCCTATAATTCCGTTCTGCGCGTATCCGGCTGAATAAAGAATCACCGGAAGCTGAGTTGTTTTTCCAGAGCCTGTCGGACTCTCCACAACAAGCGCTTGATTATTTTCCAGCATTGATAAAATTTTTTTCTGATTTTTGTAGACAGGAAGTTCAATATAGTTCATAATATATATAATAGCGACTTGAATAAAAAAAAAATAGTTGCTATTATTAAAGCCTTGTGATAAACTTTATGGAGGATGATGACAATGGCTAAACAAAAAAATGTTTACTTCTTCGGCAACGGAAAAGCTGAAGGAGACGCAAAAATGAAAGATGAGTTGGGAGGCAAAGGAGCAAACCTTGCCGAGATGACTAATCTTGGAATTCCTGTTCCGCCCGGTTTTACAATTTCTACAGGCGTCTGCGCCGCTTATTACGAAAACAAAGGTAAATATTCACCTATTGTTAAATCAGAAGTAGAAAACAGTCTTAAAAGGCTGGAAACAGTAATGAAAAAGAAACTTGGCGATCCTAATGATCCGCTTTTGGTTTCTGTACGCTCTGGAGCCGCCGTTTCCATGCCGGGTATGATGGATACTATTCTTAACCTAGGAATGAGCGATAAATCGGTAAAAGGGCTTGCGGCAAAGACGGGTAATCCCCGTTTTGCGTGGGATGCTTACCGCCGCTTTATTCAAATGTACGGCGACGTTGTAATGGGCGTCGATCACGATCATTTTGAATCAGCGATTTCTTCTATTAAAAAAGAAAAGAAAGTTGAGCTTGATACGGCTTTAACGGCCTCGGACCTTGAAAAACTTGTCGGTGAATATAAACAAATCGTAAAAAAGCATACTGGAAAAGATTTTCCTCAAGCGCCGCTTGATCAGCTTTGGGGCGCAATAAACGCGGTTTTTGGCTCGTGGATGAACGAAAGAGCGATAAAATACCGTAAATTAAACGATATTCGCAACCTAAAAGGCACTGCGGTTAATATTCAATCAATGGTTTTTGGCAACTTTGGCGATGATTCAGGAACAGGCGTCTGTTTCAGTAGAGACCCGAGTACCGGAGTTAATGAATTTTACGGCGAATATTTGATGAATGCGCAGGGCGAAGACGTAGTCGCAGGTATCAGAACGCCGGAAAGAATTTCAACTTTGGAAAAAAAGAATCCCGTCATCTACAAACAGCTTGTAGGAATTAAAAACAGGCTGGAAAAACACTTTAAAGACATGCAGGATATGGAATTTACCGTTCAACAGGGAATACTTTACATTCTGCAGACAAGAAACGGCAAACGCGCCGGAACTGCCGCCGTAAAATGCGCTGTCGATATGGTTGCGGAGGGTTTAATCGACAAAAATACCGCTATTATGCGTGTAACTCCGGCGCATCTCGATCAGCTTTTGCACCCGATGGTCGATTCGCAGGCAAGAAAACAGGCAAAAGCGCTTACAAAAGGGCTTAATGCCTCTCCTGGAGCCGCCGCCGGAAAAATTGTTTTTAGCGCGAAAGACGCGGAAATTTGGCACGAAAGAGGCGAAAAAGTGCTTCTTGTGCGCAAAGATACCAGCCCCGAGGACATTGGCGGAATGGTTGTTTCGCAGGGTATTCTTACTTCAACGGGCGGTATGACAAGCCACGCGGCTGTCGTCGCGCGCGGTATGGGAACTCCGTGCGTCGCGGGAGCAAAAGCGGTAATTGTTCAGAATAATACCGTTACTATAGGAAGCAATACATACAAAGAAGGCGATTGGCTTACTATCGACGGTTCTACCGGAGAAGTATACGAAGGGAATTTGCCTCTTGTTTCCGCTGTAATTTCAAAAGATATGAATACTTTCCTTAAATGGTGCGATGATGTCCGCGCTAATGCTGTCCGCGGTAAAATAAAAGGTTTTAATGTAAGGACAAACGCAGATCAGCCGGAAGACGCGAAACGCGCGGTAGATTTCGGCGCGCAGGGTATCGGTCTTTGCAGAACGGAGCATATGTTCTTCGATAAAGACAAACTTGTCCATTTCCGCGCGATGATTATCGCAGATACGGAAGAAGAGCGGAAAATTCAATTAAAGAAGATTCTTCCTCTTCAACAAAAAGATTTTTTCGGTATTTTCAAGGCGATGGATGGTCGTCCGGTAACAATTCGCCTTTTAGACCCTCCTTTGCATGAATTTGTACCTCATACTGCAGAGGAAGTTAAGGAACTTGCCGATCATTTAGGTATGGATCACGCTAAGTTACAGGCAAAAGTAAGTTCTCTTGTCGAAAGCAATCCAATGCTTGGGCATCGCGGTTGCCGTTTGGCTGTAACATATCCTGAAATTTACGATATGCAGGTAGAAGCGATTGTTCTTGCCGCAGTTGAATGTATTAAGCAAAAAATACCGGTTCATCCCGAAATTATGATTCCGATTGTCGTTACGGCGAGGGAATTAAGGCTTTTGCGTCCGAATGCGGAAAAAGTTATCGAAAGAGTGCTTAAAGAGGCGGGAGTAAAAGTGCCAATCACAATTGGTACAATGATTGAGGTGCCAAGAGCGGCAATTCGTTCGGCTCATATCGCCAGATATGCGGATTTCTTCAGTTTTGGAACAAACGATCTTACGCAGATGACGTTCGCGTTCAGCAGAGACGATGCCGCTTCGTTCCTTCCTTATTATTTACAAAAAAATGTTTTAGAAGTTGATCCTTTCAATTCTGTTGATGAAGACGGAGTAGGAGCTCTTGTTCAACTTGCTATCAAAGAAGGAAGATCAGTAAAACCAGAATTAAAAATGGGAGTTTGCGGAGAACACGGCGGAGACCCTGCTTCTATTGACTTTTTCTATAGGGCGGGATTAAGCTATGTATCGTGTTCACCATTCCGGGTTCCGTTAGCGCGTCTTGCTGGCGCGCAAGCGGTTATTAAAAACTCGGGTGTGAATATAAAGGGAGGGGAATCAGCGAAGTCTGGTAAACCAACCACTGCCAGGGTTAATGGCAGGAAAAAATCCTTAAAGGGGGACAAGAAGATGGCAGCAACAGCTGGAAAGAAGCCCGCTAAAAAAGCGGCAAAGAAACCCGCGAAGAAAGCGGTGAAGAAACCCGCCAAAAAGGCGACAAAGAAACCGGCAAAGAAGAAAGCGAAATAAGCTTGCCGGGCGCTAAAAAACCTTTTTAAATGTTTTTTAGTCAAATGTAAAAATCTTTCTTGCAAGAAAGACCTGATCGAAAGATCAGGTCTTTTTTTCCCCCAACAAATACAAGAGAATAAAGAAGAATTTCTACCACGAACAGGAGAGAAAGAATTTTGCGAAAAACCCCTCGCAGGGGACGCATCGAACCTTTGGTTCGCGGGGCGCAGTGTAGTACGAAAAATTATCGGTTTCCTTTCAAGATTATGTTTATAAAAAATATAATTAAGTTAATGGACTTGTTCGACAAAGGGCTGTCCAAAAAACAAGAATTTTAACACAGTCGGGCTGTCGTCCTTTGTGAGGTTTTTATCCGCTACATTTTGGGCATGGGTCGTTGCTTCGCAACGCTCTATTACCTGCCCCAAACTTCAGTTACAGCCAGAACGTTAGGCGCAAGTTTTTAATCGAAATATCAAAATAAAAAATGGGGTGATTTTATGATAGAATTTTCAGGAGATTTCAGTTTCTGAAAAACTTCCTTAAAAAAGTATTTTTGCAGGGCTTTAACGAACAAGTCCGATATACAATGGACTTGTTCGACAACTGCGAACCTTCGGTTCGAGTTGGTTGTCGAACAAGTCTTGCGGTTTTTCAGGCTATAAGCCTGCGAACGCGGACTTTAGTCCGAAAGTTCGACAAAACCGCGTTTTTTATATGAAGTTATTCAGAAACTGAAGTTTCCGAACAACTCTATTGTTTGAAATCTTATAATTATTCCCTTTCATGAGTTTCGTTTTACGAAAATGTACACTGTATAAATAAAATCTACCGTACAAAAACCCTGCGCCTTTGCGTCTCCGCGTCTCTGCGAGAGTCTTTTGAGAAATAGTTTTAACAGACCATCTTTCCAAACATCTCTTATTTGAAATCTTATAATTATACCCTTTCATGAGTTTCGTTTTACGAAAATGTACACTGTATAAATAAAATCTACCGTACAAAAACCCTGCGCCTTTGCGTCTCCGCGCCTCTGCGAGAATCTTTTGAGAAATAGTTTTAACAGACCATCTTTCCAAACATCTCTAAAATGTCTTTGGCGGTTTGTTCAATGTCATTACCCTGCGCAGTGTAGTCGCTCCACTGGCGGTAAAGGGGCAGGCGTGTCTCCGCAAGCGCCTGTATGCCTTCGCGCTGGGAAACAGGGCGGCCTTTTACGGATAAAAGGGAAATATCCCTTTCCCGGAAAACAACAATTCCGTTCTGACGGATAATATGGCGGTTTTCAGCTCGCGTAACAACACCGCCGCCTGTTGCGATAACTTTTCCGCTTTGTTTGCATACGGTTTTTAAAACGTTTGTTTCCAGTTCGCGGAATTTGTTTTCACCGTCTTCCGCAAATATGGCGGGTATTGGCTTGCCGGCTGACTGCTTTATCAATTTGTCGGTGTCGATAAATTCCCGCTTCATTTTTTTTGCGAGAGCAAGCCCTACGCTGGTTTTGCCGCATCCCGGCATGCCGATTAACACAATATTCAGGGACTGGCGGGTAATTTGAGAAACTATCCTTTCTATTTCATCATCGGCAATAACTGCGTCCATAAAACACTCCGCCGCTTTTTTTGCCTGAGCCACAAGCATTTTTAGCCCGTTAAAAGCTGGTATGCCTGCGTCCCGAGCTTGCAAAAGCAGTTCCGTATTTGCCGGATTATAGATAATGTCTATTACCCCGCGGCATTCTCCGAAAATTTTAAGGTCTGGTATCGGAGAGACGCCGTTGTTAGGGTACATTCCCACAGGAGTCGTGTTTATTATCCATTTCGCATCACGGTGCTTTTCAAGATTCTCGTAATTGTTTTCGCCTTTTCTCGAAATAACGATAACTTCCCGTGAATTTTGAGAGTGAAGAACGGCTTGTACGGTAACGGATGAACCGCCGCTTCCCAGCACAAGGATTTTTCCATCTGCGGGGTTCATATCCGCTTTTTGCATAAGATAACTTACGCCGAAAAAATCAGTATTGTGACCGGACAGCGAGCCGTCCCCCCTTCGGACAAGGGTGTTCACACTGCCTGTTAAACGCGCCATTTCCGATAATCCGGCGCAGAAAGGGATTACTGTCTTTTTATAAGGAATTGTAACGTTTAATCCTTCAAAATCACCGTTACGCAAAAACTTACCCACTTCTTCATGCTTTTTTTCGTAAAGACGGTACTCGTATTTGCCGAACTCAGCGTGAATTTGCGGCGAGAAACTGTGAGAAAGTTTTTCGCCTAACAAACCAAAGCGGCGTTTTTTTAAACGTTGCGTCACACTACTTCCGTATAACTGCCAAGATAGTGAAAACTGTCGCTTAATTCGCTTAATTCGCGGATTGTCTGCATAAGCGCGGGCGAATAAACCGGCGTTTCAAGATCAAAATAGAACATAAACTCAAAATCGCTGTCGGGAATAGGACGGCTTTCCAGTTTGATAAGGTTAATCCCGTGAATATAAAAACGCGACAGAACATGATAAAGCGAACCGGGCTTGTGCGGAATTGTCATCATAAGGCTTGTCTTGTCCGCGCCCGGGTAAATTGCGAGCGACTTTGAAACACAAATAAAGCGGGTAAAATTACTGCCGCGATCCTGAACGGAATCGGCAATGCGGTGCAGATCGTAAAGCGCCGCGCATTTTGCGGAAGAAAGAGCCGCCACGTCATTTCTGCCGGATTCGGCTACCATTCTTGCGGCTATTGCGGTGTTTTCGCACGCCGTCACCTTGCAGTTAAGCGTTTTCAGATAACCCGCGCATTGGGCTATTGCCTGCTCATGGGAAAAAATTTCTTTAATGTCAGAGATTTTTGCGCCTTTTTTTGCAAGCAGGCTGTGATCGATCTTTAAGCGGACGCTCCGCACAATGCTGTACGGATAGCGCATCATCAAATCGTACACCTGATTGATAGAACCGGCCGTGCTGTTTTCCAGAGGCAGAAGTCCGTATTGACACAATCCGCTGTTAATGGCGGAAAAAACTCCCTCAAAAGTGTTGCAGTACATAATACTTGGAAGATCGAACAGCTTTTCCGCCGCCTGCTGGGAGTACGAGCCTTCCGTCCCCTGACAGGCGATAACTGTCCGCGATGGGAACATCCATTCAGTATCGCGGATGCTTTTTTGAATTTGCTCCGTAAGTTCGCAGGACTGATTTAAAATCCGTTCCTGATCGGCTCTGCTTAACTCGAAAAGCAGGTAGTATAATGCGGTAATATAAGATTCCCGCCCTGGGTTTGTTTTAAAAGAAAGATCGTATAACTTTTCCCTTTCGCGGGCCGGGTCGTGTACGGGCAGATTATTTTCTTTTTTGTAACGCGCTATTTCAGCCGAAACGTCCATTCTCTGCTGAAACAGGCGGACAAGGCTGTCGTCAATTTCATCAATTTGCTTTCTCAGTTCTTGCAAGTCCATTTTTTTCTCCTACTTTATTAGACTTGTTCAATAACTGCGAACCTTCGGTTCGGGTTGGTTACTGAACAAGTTTTGCATTTTTTCAGGCTAAAGCCTTACAAAAATGTAATTTTATAAGGAAGTTATTTAAAAACTGAAGTTTTTAAATAACTCTATTATTTTACCGCAAAATATCATAAAGCGCTATTGCCGCCACTGCTTCTACGCATGGGACGGCGCGCGGCACTATGCACGGATCGTGTCTGCCTGTAACGGCAAGTTTTACGTTTTCACGGCGGGAAAGGCTGACGCTGTCCTGCTCTTTTGCAATGGATGGGGTGGGCTTAAATGCGGCGCGGAATATAAGGGGCATTCCTGATGTAATTCCGCCTAAAATGCCGCCGTGGCGGTTTGTCCTTGTCCGCACGGAATTTCCTTCTATATAAAAGGCGTCGTTGTTTTCAGAGCCTCGAAGCCCTACAGCGGCAAAACCATTTCCGAATTCTACTCCTTTAACCGCCGGAATGCCAAAAAGCGCCGCCGCAATACGGTTCTCTACTCCGTCAAAGATCGGGTCTCCAAGACCAGCCGGAAGCCCTATAGCGCAACATTCAATTATTCCCCCAACTGAATCTCCGTCTTTTTTTGCTGTTTCTATCTCCGCAAGCATGCGCTCCCCCGCTTGCGCGTCCAGTACTGGAAACTCAGCTTTTTGCAGACGGCGTATTTCGCTCTCGCTTATATTCACTGGATCAAACGGCTGTGAGTTAACATTCCCGATTTTAACAATATGCGCCGCAACGCTGATTCCTTCGAGCTTAAGCAACTGCAGGCAAATGCCGCCGGCAACGCAAAGCGGAGCGGTCAGCCGCCCTGAAAATTCGCCGCCGCCGCGAAAGTCGCGCGACTCGCCGTTTTTTATATACGCAGTAAAATCCGCATGGCTTGGGCGAGGAATGTCTTTTAAAGAATCATAATCGCCTGAACGAACGTCCGTATTGCGGATAACGGCAGTCAAAGGCGCGCCGCAGGTAACGCCGTCTACAAGACCGGATAAAAATTCGGGCTCGTCCGCTTCTTTTCGCGCCGTGGAATGCGAGTTCTGCCCCGGGGCGCGGCGTTTTAAAAAATTACCTAGTTCCTGTAAGTCGATCTTAAAACCGGACGGAAGCCCGTCTATGCACACGCCGATAGCCGGCGAATGGGACTGCCCAAAAATCGATACTTTTAAATTTCTTCCATATGTTGATGACATTTCATTTCTCCTTTTTACAAACGCCGCCCAATTTTTTTTGAAAATCGTCAAAAAAAGCAGGATAGGATTTTTTTACCGCCTCGGCGTCACGGATTAGCACGGTATTACTGCACACAGCTGAAAGAATTGCGGCAGTCATCGCAATACGGTGGTCTCCGAAAGACCGCACCTCGCCGCCAGTCAGTTTATTTTTACCGTGAATAATCAGACCGTCTTCCGTTTCCTTTATGTCAGCGCCAAGACTGGAAAGAGAAGTAACGACTGTACGGAGCCTGTCGCTTTCCTTTAACCTCAGTCTTTCCGCCCCGCTGATTACAGTCTTGCCTTCCGCTGTGGACGCTACGGCGGCTAAAACAGGTACAAGGTCGGGGATATCTTTAGCGTCAATATCGATCCCATTCAGCTCGCCGGGAGATACGGTTACAGTGCCGTTATACGACGAAACACGCGCCCCAAAATTTTTAAGAATTTCGATAATGGCGCGATCGCCCTGCCGTGAATCTTCATTAAGTCCGGTACAGGTTACGCTGTCAGACCCGATTGCGCCCGCGCATAGCCAAAACGCCGCGTTGGACCAGTCTCCCTCGGTACGAATATTTTTCGGAGAACGGTAAGTCTGACTTCCCTGTATGTTAAATGTCAGATCGGGTATTTCTTCTTCCTGAACAGTTATGCCAAAAAGACGCAAAGCCTCAATCGTCATATCAACATAAGGACGCGACTCCAAACCGCCCGTTACGCGGATTGAACTTCTGTCCTCCAGCAATGGAAGAGCGAACAGCAGTCCGCTTATAAATTGAGAGGAAATATTACCCGGCAGTGAATACTTACCGCTTGTTAATTTACCGCCGCAAAAAAGCGGGGAACGTCCCTGTTCAGAAAGCATACAGCCGTGAGATGTCATTTCTTCGTAAAGTCCAGTAAGCGGGCGGGCGGGAAGACGGCCTTTCATATTGAACTTTACGTTCATTCCAAGAGAGCCGCAAACGGGAAGAAGAAAACGCAAGGTTGACCCGCTTTCTCCACAGTCCGCAGTACGTTCTTTTGACGGGTTCTTTGTTTTTTTTAACGGAGTTACAAGAAAGCCCTTTTTCTTATAGCGGATAACAGAGCCAAGCGATTTAAGACAACGCGCCGTAGCGTCAATATCCTGCGAACGTTCATGGCAGTGGATAAATGTTTCATCGTCCGCAAGAGAAGCGCAAATCAACAAACGGTGCGCCGCCGACTTTGAGGCAATCGCCCCTATCGCGCCGCCCTGCACCGGTCTAACAATCCTGACGTTCAATTTTCCTCCAGCCCAAGCTTAATAACATTTTCCAGCCCTTCTACTTTGATCTCTTCCAGAATACATTTCCCTATTCTCTCGGGGAAAACCATTGTTACTTTACCGCCGTCCCTTTTTTTATCGGCAAGGCAGGCATGCGCAATGCTTGCTGAGTCGAAAGTGGTGTTTACGGGCAGATTATAATGTTTAAGCATTTGTAACAAGCTCTGTTTACAAGAGCTGTCGCAGATTTTCATGCGGGCGGCGGCGCGCGTAATAATCGCCATTCCGGCGGCGACAGCGTTTCCGTGTGAAATTTTATAATCGCTTAATAGCTCTATTGCGTGACCTATTGTGTGTCCAAAGTTTAAAAGTTTTCTAACGCCCTTTTCCAACTCGTCTTCCATGACAATATCGCGTTTTATTTCTACACAGCGGGCTATAACTTCTTTTAAATGAGTATCCATAGGCGCTTCAAGAGATTTGAAGAAATCGGCAGACGCTATTACCCCGTATTTTATAACTTCGGCGCATCCGTCCCTAAAAACTTCAGGCTTTAATGTAGAAAGCAAGGCAACATCGCATAACACCATGTCAGGCTGATAAAAGACCCCCGCTAAATTTTTCCCGGCCGACAGGTTAATGGCGGTCTTTCCGCCGACGGAAGAATCTACCGCCGCGAGCAAAGTCGTCGGTATCTGCACAAAACCGATTCCGCGCATATAAACAGCCGCGGAAAACCCCGCTAAATCGCCCACAACGCCGCCGCCAAGCGCGATTACAGTGTCCGTGCGGGTAAGTTTTTCATTCGCAAGAAAATTTATAATGGACAAAAATTGTTCCGCGTTTTTTGAAGCCTCGCCGTGCGGGATAACATACTTTACAACGCGGGTTCTGCTGTGCGAAAGAGAATGTTCCAGCCTCTCCGCGTACAACGGTCCTACAATATCATCGGTAATGATGGCGGCAGTACTGCCAAGTTTGTGCAAAATACCGCCTGCATCGTCCAGGATTCCTGAACCGATTTTAATTTCATACATTTTTGAAGCGTTAACTGTAATTGTGTTCATTTATCTGTCTAACCTCTCTTTTATCTGACTGCCTTCTTTAAGCAGTTCTGTCATTCTTGCGCCGTTATCTTCCGCAAGCGCCGTCCTGTAACGGGAAATTTCTTTAATAAATATATCCAGTTCGTTAATTAAATTATCGCTGTTTTTCATAAAAAGCTCCGTCCACATTTGGGCGTTAAGCTGGGCGACGCGGGTAAGGTCTTTGTAACTTCCGGCTGAAAACCCCTTGTGGCCTCCGGCGGACGGGCTTTTGATAAAAGCGTTGGAAACAATATGCGCCATTTGGGAACTGAAAGCGATCATTTCGTCGTGTTTTTCCGCCGTGGTAAAAGTTAAATGCCCGAAACCGGCTGGCTTGACTAATTCCTCTATTCTGCCGAACAAAGCCGCGTCGTCAAAAACAGGCGGCACAAGAATCATGGACGCTCCCTTAAAAAGATTTTCCCTGCTGTTTTTAAAACCGCCCTTATGGCTTCCCGCCATCGGGTGGCCGCCCACAAATGTAAATCCGTATTTTTTCGCCAGCGGAAAACACTTTTCGCAGATATGGCGTTTAATGCCGCAACAGTCGATAACCAGCGTGTGTTTGGCAATATCCGGCGCGGCGTTTTCTATATACTCTACCGCGTCTTTGGGGTTAACGGCGACAAGTAAAATATCGCACAACTTGACACTGCTTGCGTCCAGAACTCCGTCTATTGCGCCGGAAAGTTTAGCGAAACTTAATATGGATTCGTCAATATCGAAACCGTAAACAAAATTTCCGCCGCTGTGGTACGCTTTGGCTAAAGAACCGCCGATCAGCCCGAGACCTGCGACCCCGACGTTCATTATTTTAACGCCTCCCTGACGCGGCGCACTTTTTCCGCCATCACGGCAAACTGTTCAGGCGTAAGCGACTGCGCCCCGTCGCAAAGGGCGTTTGCTGGATCGTTATGCACTTCGATCATAAGCCCGTCCGCGCCGGCCGCAACCGCAGACAGCGACATCGGCTCTACAAACCTCGCAATCCCTACGGCGTGGCTTGGGTCTACAATAACCGGCAGATGTGTCAGTTCGCGTAACATCGGCACGGCGGAAATGTCCAGCGTATTTCTTGTGTATGTCTCGAATGTGCGGATTCCGCGCTCACAAAGGATAATATTCGAATTTCCTCCCGCCATAATATATTCCGCGCTCATAAGAAGTTCTTTCATGGTATTGGCAAGTCCGCGTTTCAGCAAGATTGGTTTGCGCGTCATGCCAAGTTCCTTTAAAAGTTCAAAGTTCTGCATATTGCGCGCGCCAACCTGAATAACATCGATATTTTCAAATAACGGAAGGTGATTTGTGTTCATAATTTCCGTAACAATGGGCATGCCTGTCTTTTTTTTCATTTCCAAAAGAAGCTCGATTCCGTCCGGTCCCATTCCCTGAAAATCGTAAGGCGACGTACGCGGCTTGAACGCGCCTCCTCGTAACAGCGCCGCTCCGGCGGCTGACACTTTTTCCGCTATGGCAAGTATTTGTTCCGGGGATTCTACAGAACACGGTCCCGCGATTATTTGAAAATTGGAACCGCCGATTTTTACGCCGCCTATGTCTACTACAGTGTCGTTGGGGTGAAATTTGCGGTTTGCGCTCTTAAACGGTTCGGTAATACGCTTAACCGATTCTACCATTTCTAGGCTTTCCAGCAGTTCAGTATCAATTTTACTTGTATCGCCTATAAGTCCAAGTATAGTTTGATATTCCCCGGTAGAGATGTGGACGCGAAATCCTCTATTTTCCAGCCACGCGATAAGATTTTCGATTTGTTCCTTTGACGCGCCCTGCTTTAAGACCGCTACCATAAAACGCTCCTCCTGAAAATTTTAGAATGCTACCCAAATATTATAACATTTTTCCGATTTATGGAATTACGCGCGGACGTATTTGTGATACAATAACGGCATGAAAGAATTGATCGACAGACTGGAATCTGAAAAGATCCTTTCCAGAGAAGAGTTTAAGACGCTGTTTACCTGTGCCGATGAGTATCTTTTTGAAAGGGCGCGTTTTACGGCGCAGAAAATATACGGCAAAAGCATTTATATGCGAGGTCTTATAGAGTTTACCAATTATTGTAAAAATGACTGCCTGTATTGCGGCTTGCGCGCCGGAAACAACAAGGCAGACAGATACCGTCTTTCCAAAGAACAGATACTCGACTGCTGTAAAACCGGTCATTCTTTAGGCTTCCGCACCTTTGTACTGCAGGGCGGCGAAGACTTTTATTATACCGATGATCTTCTGGCAGAAATTGTAAGTGAAATCAGGGCGGGCTATCCCGATTGCGCCATAACGCTTTCTATAGGAGAGCGCGGTTATGACAGCTATGAACGCCTGCGAAAGGCGGGGGCGGACAGGTATTTACTGCGCCACGAAACCGCAAACGACGAACATTACGCCAGTCTTCATCCCGCCGTCATGTCGCCCGTAAACCGCAAACAATGCCTGTATAATTTGAAAGAATTGGGCTATCAGATAGGGTGCGGTTTTATGGTCGGTTCGCCGAACCAGACTTTTGATCATCTTGTGGACGATCTTCTTTTTATAAAAGAGTTAAAGCCGCACATGGTCGGCATAGGGCCTTTTATCCCCCATTCGGATACGCCTTTCAGAGACAAACCTTCCGGCGACTTGAATCTAACGCTGAACCTGCTTGCTATTTTGCGCCTCATGCAACCGAATCTTCTTCTCCCCGCGACAACGGCTCTTGGGACTCTTGATCCCAGCGGACGCGAGCTGGGAGTTCTTGCCGGCGCGAATGTTGTTATGCCAAACCTTTCGCCTGTTAATGTGCGAAAAAAATATCTGCTTTACGACAATAAAATCTGCACTGGCGACGAGGCCGCCGAATGTGTAGCCTGCATGAGCATGCGCATTAAAAACACAGGCTACGAAATAGTTGTAGCCCGCGGCGACTGGATTGGATAAAGCAGGGTTCGCAAAGATTTCTCGTGGAGGCGCGGAGACGCAAAGGCACAGAGTTGTTGTTTGTAATAATGGACTTGTTCGACAACCCGGCCGGTTGTCTTACAAGTCCTGCATTTTTTTGGTAGCTGTTCGTAAAACTGAAGTTTCCGAACAACTACCAATATATTTTGTTCAACCAATATATCTTATTTAAACGAAAATATATCGTACGACAACTCTGCGCCTTTGCGCCTCTGCGAGAGGATATTCTTCGTACCCCCGCGCCTCTGTGAAAGTAAATTCGGATAAATTCCCCATTCCTCCTAACGGCTTGTAATTTATGCTGTTTTACGGTACTATTCTTCCATGTTAAAGGTGGCGTTAATTTGCGGCGGACCGTCAAAAGAATGTAACATTTCGCTGAATTCTGTCAGGTCTGTTTACGACCATCTAAGAAATATGCCTGATGTTTCAGCAAAAATCGTTTTTATCAACGAAGACGGCAAAAAATATTTGATTAACGAAAAATTTTTATACTCAAATACCACGTCCGATTTTAAATTTACACTTCATTCGCACGGAAATAATATAGACGACTCCGCTTTTCTTGATTTTTTAAAAAGCAACGATTTGGCTTTTCCTGTAATGCACGGAAAATACGGCGAAGACGGAGAATTGCAAAAATTTCTAGAAGATAACGGTATTCCATTTGCCGCGTCTCCTTCATCGGCGTGCAAAAAAATGTATAACAAACATAGCGCCGATGTTAACATTTTAAAAGCCAATAAAATGACAACCATTCCAAAATTGTTTTTAGACGGCAAAAGCAGTTTATTAAATGAAATTAAAATATTTTTAAATAAAAATAAATTAAACGAAGTTGTTTTAAAACCTGTCGAGGGCGGTTCCTCAATAGGGGTAAAAAAAGCGATTGGCGTTGACGATGCCGTTAGAAAAGCGAAAGAATTAATAGCCATGTACGGTTCTATCGTTGTAGAAAAATTGTGCAAGGGCAAGGAATTTACCGTTATTATTCTTGAGCATAACGGCAAACCTTCCGCGCTAATCCCCACGGAAATTGAAATACTTGACAATAAGGGTAAACCTGCAACTGGCGTTATTTTTGATCAGCGAAAGAAATATATGTCCACAACGGAAACGCATTACTATTGTCCGCCGCGCTTTAAATCCGCCGTGATAAATAAAATTCGATCTTCGGCGCAGTTTCTTTTTTCTTTCGTGGGCGCAAGGGATTTTTTGCGGATAGACGGCTGGCTGTTAAGCGATGGAACGATCTATTTTTCTGATTTTAATCCTATAAGCGGAATGGAGCAGAACAGTTTTATTTTTCAGCAATCTGCAAGAATAGGGTTTAGTCATGGCGATTTGCTGGAGTATATTTTGCGTAACGCATGCGCGAGGTATGGGATCGATTTTAATCCCTCTGCGCGGGATAACGCCAAAAAACAGCGCGTAAACATACTGCTTGGGGGCTTAACTTCTGAAAGACAGGTTTCTGTGTTAAGCGGAACAAATACATGGTTAAAACTGTTAAATTCATCAAAGTATTACCCCGTGCCTTATATTTTAACTATGGAAAAGAATGAATACTGTATTTACGAAATCCCCTATGCTGTCGCGCTGAATCATACGACTGAAGAAATTCATTCGCAGATTAAAAATTCAGGTTTTTCAGGCGATATGCTGATGCTTAAACATGAAATACAAGTCGCGTTGTCGGCGGAAAATATCGCGCGGTGTTCGTCCGTGGAGCCGACAGGCATTTCTTTGGAAAATTTCTTGAACAGAACAAAACAACAGAGCGCTGATATTTTTATTTGTCTGCACGGCGGGTTTGGGGAAAACGGCTCTTTGCAGGAGATACTTGAAAAGCATAAAATACATTTTAACGGCTCGGGTTCCGCCGCTTCCAAACTCTGCATGGACAAATACGCCACCGGAGAACACATCGATTCTTTAAAGATTAAAAACCTTCGTTCATGTAAAAAGAAAAAAGTAAACGTGTGGCAAATTAAAGAATGGGCAAAATCCACGCAGGCGCGGTGGAATGAGTTATGCGAACATTTTTGCGGAGATGTGGTTGTCGTAAAGCCAAACAACGACGGCTGTTCAACAGGAATCGTTATTCTGCGAAGTCCGGACGATTTAAAAGCGTATTGCGCTCTTTGCGCCCGTAGCGCAGGTTTTATCCCCGAAAATACCTTTAAAGATCAGCCCGTAAAAATACAGTTGCCTCATGAATACGGCGATTTTGTATTTGAGGAATATATCGAAACAAAAAAACTGGAAGTGCAGGGAGACAAAGTTGTAGTCAAAACAAAAGCGGACTGGGTGGAACTGACAGTTGGGGTGCTGGAAAAAAACGGAAAATATCACTCAATGAACCCAAGCGTAACTGTAGCGGATAACGCCGTTCTTTCGCTTGAGGAGAAGTTTCAGGGCGGCACTGGGATTAATTTTACGCCGCCGCCGGAAAATATTGTAAAACCGGAACTAGTTGGAATAATAAAGAAAAATATGGAAATTTCCGCGAAGGAGTGCGGCGTAAAAGATTATTGCAGGATAGACATATTCGCAAACAACGACACGGAAGAAATAATCGTAATAGAGATAAACAGCCTGCCTGGATTATCCCCGTCTACAGTTCTGTTTCAGCAGGGGGCAAAGGAAGAGCCTCCGCTGTACCCGATGGAATTATTGGAGTATATTATTTCAAGGTGATTTAAAAAGAGGTTTTTATGAAGGAACTTTCGTTAGCTGAGTTAATAGTCGCTATGACTCCTTTAGAGGTAAATTGCAAACAGCAGGGCGTAAAGGCAAAAGGCGTAAGCACAGATACGCGCAGTTTAAAAAAAGGGGACATATACTTTGCCCTTAAAGGCAATAATTTCGACGGGCATGATTTTGTTTCTATCGCGCAGACAAAAGGGGCGTGCGCCGTCGTCTGCTCCAAAGATGTCGATACATCTTTACCTGTTTTAAAAGTAAAAGACACATTGTCCGCACTGCAAAATCTGGCGGCTTATTACCGCGCAAAATTTAACATTCCTATTATCGCCGTTACAGGAAGCAACGGAAAAACCACCGCCAAAAACATGATAGCGACAGTTCTCGCGGCGAAGTTCCGCGTCTTTTTTACAGATAAAAATTACAACAACGAAATAGGGCTTCCCAAATCCATGCTGGAGCTTGACGATTCTTACGACGTCGCTGTTTTTGAAATGGGCATGAATCATTTTGGCGAAATAGAAACTCTTTCAAACATAGCAAAACCCGATATCGCCGTAATTACAAATATTGGCAAGGCGCATATTGGCAATTTGGGTTCGCAGGAGAATATTTTAAAAGCGAAGCTGGAAATTTTAAACGGACTTAAAAAAAACGGGCTTCTTCTGCTGAACGCGGACGATAAATTTTTGAGAGGCGTAAAATCGGACACGCACGAAGTTGTTTTTGTCGGCGAATTGCTTTCACAAAACAAAAGTCTTTCGCCCTACGAAAGTAATTCGCAAATATCTGCGGAGAATATTCAGGCGGACGACAATCCTTCATCTTTCGATGTTGTTTACAAAGGTCAGTCCTATCCATGTTCCCTTCCCGCGATAGGGAAACACAATGTTACCAACGCTCTTTTTGCGCTTTACTGCGGGTTAAGACTAGGCATAGGCATTAAACAGGCGATAGACGAAATTAAGCGCTTTACTGTTTCTTCCATGAGAACGGAAACCGCGTACGTCAAAGGCATTACAATCATAAAAGATTATTACAACTCCAGTCCCGATTCCGCGCGCGCCGCTCTGGAAGTTCTTGCAAATTATCCTTCGTCCGGGAAAAAAATCGCGCTTTTGGGCGAAATATTTGAATTAGGCGATTTCAGCGCGCAGGAGCATATCAATCTGGCAAAAACCTGCAACGAAAGAAAAATTGATTATACATTTTTTATCGGCGCGGATTATGAGTGTTTTCAAAAAGAAATAAAAGACGGAAAATGTTTCAGCGACAGGGAAAGAGACGCTTTTTCAAAATCAATAAAAAACTATATTTCCAGCGGCAGTTTAAACAAAGGCGATGTTATTTTGATAAAAGGTTCCCGTGGAATGAAAATGGAGGAGTTTTACGAGCCGTTAAAAAGTTATATAAACGCGGTCATGAGCGATTCCACTCATTTGCCGCCTAGCGCGACAAAATTGTACGTGGACATAAACGCCGTAAAGTTCAATTATTCGCAGATAAAGAAAGAAGTTGGCAGTCATGTGGAAATTATGCCGATGGTAAAAGCAAACGCTTACGGTTGCGGGACGGACATTATCGCCAATATTTTCCGTAACAGCAAATATCTGGCTGTAGCCGACGTTAAGGAAGCCGCTTTAATCCGCCGTATTTTGCCGAAGGCGAATATTGTTATCATTTACCAGCCGTGCGCAGGGGACATTGAGGAAATTGTATCCGGGGGATATACGGTTTCTGTAAGCAATTTGGATTTTGCTAAAAAGCTGGACGGCGAGGCGGGGAAACATCAAAGAAAGATAAAAATACATATCGAAGTTGATACCGGAGCCGGAAGGCTGGGGTTAAACATCCGCGAGTGCGCGGATGCTTCATCAACGATAAAGGCGCTGGGCAACTTAATAGTGGAAGGCGTTTTTATGCACTACGTCTGCGCCGACAGTTTTGAAAAAAGCGATCTGGAATTTACAAAACGGCAGACGGTTTTATTCAAAGAAGCCGCCGCGGAAATCGAAAGCGTTTTGGGCGAAATCCCCTACAAACACGCCTGCGCGGGAGCCGCCATTTTTAATCAAAACGCCGCGCATTTTAACATGGTAAGACCTGGATATATGCTGTACGGTTATTATCCAAGCGATGCGCTTCGCGGTAAAATCCTTTTAAAACCCGTGTTAAAATTTGTTTCGGTTATTCTGCAAATAAAAGAGTACGAGAAGGGAACGCCGATTAGTTACAACAGAAGGTTTGTTACAAAGCGAAAGAGCAGGATAGCGACAGTTTCCGCAGGTTATTCTGACGGCATAAGCCGTAAACTGTTCAATCCAAAAAATAAAAAGAACGGCTGTTTTGCCGTAAACGGCCAGCGCGCACCCATCGTTGGAACTATCTGCATGGACTTAACAATGATAGACATTACCGATATTAAAGGCGACGTTAACGTGGGCGACGAAGCCGCTATTTTTGACAACGTGAACGTAACCGTAGAAGAAATGGCAACTATCTGCGGAACAATCGGGTATGAGATTATATCGCAAATAGAAGACAAAGCAGACAGAGTAGAAAGTTTTTAAAATTGTACATTAGAGTTGTTCGGAAGCTTCAGTTTCTGAACAACTTCATATAAAAAATGCGGTTTTGTCGAACTTTCGGACTAAAGTCCGCGTTCGCAGGCTTATAGCCTGAAAAACCACAAGACT
>JAITUY010000125.1 GCA_031286095.1 Treponema sp.
ACTTTAATTTCATTTCCATTTAATCTATATTCATAAACTCCAAAATTTTCAAATGCCTTTATATCTGGTTCTTGATATTTTTTCTTATCCTCAATAATATAAAATTCACCTATATAATTATTAGGTACAACAATTAATAATCCAACATCATTTTTACATGATATTATTATAAATATTATACTAAAAAAGAGAATAATATTTCTATAAATATTATTGTGCCTATAAATACAATCCATAAAAAAATAATAAAATGACTTTATTATTTTGTCAACCATAATTATTAAAATATACTATAATAACGTTAGGGCATATTGCGTATAACTTATATAATACCGTATTTCCGTAATATTTCGTAGAAATATGAGAAAATACAAGGGCTTGTCCGGGAAGCAACCGAATTCTTGGACAGCCCCGGCTGATGTCTTGTGTAGCCCAATCCGTCCGACCGCTAAAAATTAGCCATAAGTCTTGCATTTTTTCAGGCTATAAGCCCGCGAACTAAAGTTCTGCAAAAATGCAATTTTATAAGAAAGTTTATTTGTACTTTTACCGGCCGGACGGCACAACAGTTACATACCTGTTGAAGCTGCCCCTCCTATCCAAAAAAACGACTTCAAAATATATTTAAAAGTATCCTCAAAATGCTCAAAATCAATAGTTTTTCAACAGCTTCCTTGCTAAAAAACAGTTTTTCTGCAACCTCGTTAGGCGAAGTACCATTCATATTAATTTCCTACCTATTTTTAAATTTTTGAAATTATCATTTTATAGATTAAAAAAGTTAACAAAGACATTTTTTCCTCGGTATATTTTAATCTGTTAAACCTTGCCGAAAAACTATAATTTTCTGTTTCATAACCCTCTACATCTCCTTCAAAAGTTATATCACATTCCATAATAAAATATTTATCTTTATTAAAGATAACATCTACGTTATCATAGTTAAACGTAATTTTTTCAATTATACGTCTTTCATTATTTAAATTATTTACATCAATAATGCCGAATTTTCTAAAATCAATTATTTCTTCTTCAGAAAAATCATAATAATAAGGAGAGTTTTTTTCCATATAAGATATTTCAATAATTTCACGAAGATCAATAACTTTATTTTTTGATCTAAAAATTAATTTATTAACAATAATTTTTTTTGAATCATTTATATTAAAATTTACCCGAAATGTATATGGTTCAGTATTTATATATCTCTCTAATCCTGCAAGAGGTTTATCTTTTAAATAGCCTTTTTCATATATTGAGAAATTAAAAAATTTGAATTCTTTTTCAATATTAGATTTTTTTAATTCCTGTCCGTCATCATCGCTAGACCACCAATCGAATTCTCTTGCACTATAAGTATTATTAGAAACTTCTAATTCCTGATCGTTATCATAATTTTCAGACAACCAAAAAATAAAAAATGACCTATTCTCGCGATCTAATGGGACGCCTTTTAATCTATAAGTATAATATTTTTCTCCTGTTGACACGCAACCAAAACATAACAGAATAAATACAACTATGACAATAATTACAATTTTTGGGCTCATGTTATGATTTTACGATAAAAAATATGAATGTCAAGTATTTTTTATATGTTTTTATAAAATTCAAAATTGTATTTTGCCTAACTTGAAAAACAAGGCAATATTACGCGGACAACGATAAGACATCAACAAAGAGTTCGTGCGCGTACCGAAGGCACACGGTCATTAAATCGGCGGAAACGGGATATAAAACTGTTTTCGGTTAAATTTAACAAAGAATAGGGTTGTTCGGAAACTTCAGTTTCTTAACAACTTCATATAAAAACCGCAAGACTTGTGAGACAACCAACTCGAACCGAAGGTTCGTAGTTGTCGAACAAGTCCATTATCTTTCCTCTGTTCGTGTTGGCTTGTTTGACCGCAAAAAATACAAATAAAATTATATAGAATGTTTTTGGTTACAGTATTTTTAGTGATCAGGCAGATGTTAAAAATCTTCATCAATTTGCTTTATAAATATTTTTATGTTACAATCCACTATGGAAAACCAATGTTTGACGCCTTACAAATCATGCAGGCTCTGTCCGCGAAACTGCGGCGTTGACAGGCTGGCTGGCGAAACTGGTTTTTGCGGGGAAACCTCCGCATTGCGCGCGGCGGTAGCGTTGTTGCACTTCGGGGAAGAACCGCCTCTTGTGGGAAACGGCGGGTCGGGGACGATTTTTATCAGCGGGTGTAATTTAGGTTGCGCATTTTGCCAGAATTACCAGATTTCGCAGGGAGAAGGGAATGGCGCGCTTGGGAAAACGGTTTCCGCCGAAGGTTTTGCGTCTATTTGCGCCGCCCTGCGCGATAAAGGCGCGGAAAATATCAATATTGTTACAGGGAGCCACGCGATTCCGGCAATAATAGAGGGAATTATCTCTGCAAGAAGGGCGGGAGTGCGCCTGCCTGTGCTTTGGAATTCTTCCGCCTATGAAAATACCGAAGCGCTGGAATTGTTAAGGGAGCATGTTGAAATTTACCTGCCAGATTTAAAAACACTGGACGGCGGAATAGCGGAAAAGTTTTTTAACGCGCCTGATTATCCTAAAGCCGCGGCAGAGGCAATAATAAAAATGACCGGTATGGCGGGGGCACGGGAAAAAGTTATTGTCCGCCATCTGATACTGCCAGGTTATCTTGAATCGACGCGGGAAGTTTTGCGCTGGTTTGCGGATAACGTTAAAAACCGCGCCATGCTCTCGTTGATGACGCAGTATACCCCGTCCGGTGGCAGGGTAAAAGAGTTAAACGACATTCCAAAAAGATTTTTAAGCAAAGAAGAGTACGATACAGTGATGGGGTATCTTGAAGAATTTGGAATTGAAAACGGTTTTTGCCAGGAACTTGTTACAGGAAACGACTGGTTGCCAGATTTTACGCGCGCTAACCCTTTTTCATCGGAACTTTCCGTTCCTGTGTGGCACTTTAAAAGCCTATCTTAAACCTAAAAGTAGCGCCAAAACCGCCGCCTGTCCAGCTTTTTAAAAAGCGCGGCGATTGCATATTTGCGCCAAAATCAATTTCAAATAGCATGAAGTTTAACGCTAAATCAAGACCGTTTTTCCAAAGACGATCATGGTAGCCTATATCTAATGAAACGATAACAAGGTTAGCCAAGCTTAAACATGTTTTTATGCCACCTTCAACGGAAACAGGCTGAAAATAAAGAGGATTAACAGTAAAACCAATTGTCGGAATAAATACCAGCCACTCTTTTTTTCTTTTTAACCATTCATCGGTGTCTTGCGGAGAAGGTTTATAAAAAGGACGCCAGTTAGCCGAAATAAGCATCTTAAACGGTCTAAAAACATTTTTTCTTTTTTTTCCGTAATCCTCAAATTCATAATTATAAAAATTATTTATGTCATTTCCTTCAGAGGTATCGCCGAATTTACCGGTAAAAAAATCCATCGGTTCATCACTGCCTATATTTACTATCATTCTTCTGTAATCTTCCATATCAGACGGATACAAGGGAATATTAATAAAATCTATCCCTACGTCAAAATCCAAAAAATCATATTTTTTATTTATTCCAAGCGCTTCGGAAAGCGGGTATTCCGCCCCTATGCTAATGTCAACTCCGGGTCTCGCGGTCATATTGTCAATATTACCGATAATACCGGCAATATCAAAATCATCGTCCATCTTTAACGCGGTATAAACACGCATATCAAGCGCCAGATTGAAAACAGTTTTTTCAACGCCATCTATGTTTTTATTTGTATAAGTGTATGTAAAATTACTAGGCTCCGCATAGATAATAGGATAGTACAGAGTGGGTTTAATTTTTAATTTGATTTTTTCGTAAGTAAAAAAACTTTGAATTTTTACTTCGGAAAATACTGCCGCGCCAATATCTGATTCCGCAGAGCCAGTTTCATGAAATGTAAGCATATTTCCGTTAAGACCGATAAGCCCTATTAAATCCAGCCCTGTATTAACGCCAATGCCCCAAACATCGTTTTTATTATAACTAATATATATAGGGTTAACTGCAAAATTAGCGTTAACATTAAAACCATCGGAGAACTTATCTAAATCTATTTTAACTTTTTCCTTGAAAATTTCAAAGGTTGTCATGAAATCATTTGAAAACCCCAAGCCAAAATTGGCCAAACCTATTTCAAATTTCCTGTCTGGAACACGCACAAGGCCTTTTTCTTTTTCGATAGCAATAGTTTTCTTTTTTTCAGAAACTTCATTCGTCCATACTACATCTTTATCGGGAGTAACTTTGATATTCCCGTCGTCTCCGTTATTCCACGTAATTTTATCATCTTGAGCAAAGAGCGGGGTTGAAAAAAACAAAAAACAAAGAACAAACAAGTTCATTATTTTTTTCATCTTAAAATTCCACGTTGTATTTAAGTTTGGCGTTAAGTGAAATTGTAGTTATCACGTTATCTCCTTTTTGTATTTTCAATAAGGAGTTCTTTTCAGGAAACAAAACAAAAAAAGAAGGATCAAACGGATTTTTATTAATATATTCAACCTGTTCTTTATTAAGATTAATAAAAAAAGAGGAATCGTCTAAAGGATTCTTGATATCGCCGTAACCGGCGTCGTTAATTACAAATAGCCCGCTACTAAACGGATTTAACGGGACAATACTAATTTTAATCTCCATGGTTTCTACACAACCTGTTCCTGATAATGACTTAAAAACATCGCTTATTCCGTCAAAAAAATCAGGAAACTTAAAAACAGCGTTCTCAACCGTTGATTCAAGCGTCATAGGTAACCATATTACAATTTCCGCAACAATAGTATGCAGATCGTCAAGTAAGTTAAATTCAATTTCAGTGTTTTCCGGTATGTAAACTTTGCATTTAAGGACCAAATCTCCGCCGCTGTTAATTATATTGTTAATATCAACTTCTTTTCCGCCGAAAGGAAGTTCAATACCGCTGTATTCTTCCATGGATTCAAAACCACTGGGTATTTTTTTATCTTCATCTATGTCGTCCCCTTTTACTATTAATTCTTCTGTACCGTCATCTTTTATCCGGAAAAGGTCAATTGTTAATTTATTGACAATTCCGGTTCCGTAAATATATATTTTCGATTTAATACCTGTAAATTCAAAGTCTTCTATATAATCATTTAAACCATTAAATGACAGCACATAAGGCGCGCCATTATCAGTTTCAGCTATAGTTTCATTGTTTGATATTACAAGAAATTTACGATCCGATTCATGAAGTTCTGCGGGAATATCAACGCCGTTGATGGAAACAAAACCAGTATTACCAGGAGATGTAAACGAACCTAAATCCGCCTCGCATTTAAAATTTTCTCTTCTGAAAATTTCCATACGCAATATATAAACCTCATATTTCAAAGAAGGATTTGTACAAGTTATTATTTTTGTGTTACCATCGGAATTTAAAGCGCCATCAAACATATCTGATAAATAATTGTTAAAATTTAGATTAGCGGCGAATTTTAGAGACGGAGAACCTGTAATTTCTACTTCAGAGGGGATAGTACACGCAAAGGCAAGAAATATTATCAATGCAATGCCCGAAAAAGTGTATATTTTACGCACGTTTAATCTCTCCATACTAAATTATAAAATTTTTAACGGCGTTTATCAATTCATTTTTATCTATTCCCCAATTTTTATTGAAATGAGAGTAAAGTGAATCCGATAAAGCCAAAAATTTTTCAAAGGTGAATTTACCAGCGTCAAAATCTGTCAGTTTACGGTTTACAATTATTTCCCAAAAACGGGCGAAATTCTTGATGCGAAAAAGATCATTGGCGCTTATGGCGGAAGTTTCTTTGACTTCGTAAGGCGGCAAGGAATCGTAACACATTCCAAAAGCGCTATTGTGGCGGAAAATTGGCGTTCCCGGAAGCAGTTTTAAAATGCCAACTTGAATTTCCATGTTGTCTGTTTTTGGCGTTGCAAAACAGGAGAGCAGGCGGTCGAAACCACTGCCAAAAGAAGCAATGTTCTCGCCAGGGAGTCCAGCGATTAAATCCGCGTGAACGATTGCGCTGGTTTCTTTACGAAGAAAACGGATTGCGTCCAGCTCTTTTTCCTGCAAGCCGTGCTGGTTTTGGTAACCGGCGCGGCTAATGCGGGCGGAAACTTCGGGGTTAAGAGTCTGAACACCGATTTCAAGGCGCAGTGTTCCATGCGGAAAACGGGAAAGGGTTTCTCGCAAAGCTGGCGGAAAGAGCGAGGGAACCATTTCAAAGTGAACGACAATCTCATTTCCCTGTTCTATTTTTTCAAGAAAGAACTCCATTATACTTATCGCGCGTTTTATGTTGATGTTAAAAGTCCTGTCCAAAAATTTAAAAGTTTTCACTTTACGTTGAACAAGTTCGTCCATTTCCGCAAGAAACGGATCAAGAGGGAATTCGCGCGTTTTACCGTCCGCCTTGTTTTTGTTTACGCCGTTTTTTACAGAGCTTAAACAAAATTCGCAGTTAAAGGGACATCCTCTGCTTGATTCTACATAAATCAGTTTTTTTGTTACATCTTCGTCCGTGTAAAGATGATAGCCGTTTTTTATTCCGCCAATATCAACATTTTCCGCATTTATAAACCGCGCGGCCGTTCCGCGGCGTTCATGCCCGCCGTTAAATATTGTTTCGCATAACGTTCTGAAAGCGTTTTCCCCCTCGCCGCGGATAACATAATCCGCATACCGGAAAATTTCCGCCGCTGGCGGAAGATGCGAAACTTCCGGTCCGCCAAGCACAATTGCCGGTCTTTCGCCCGCCCAAGCTTTTTCCAGCTCGCAAAGAAGTTCCATAGCCGCAAGATGATTCCAGATGGATACGGAAACGCCCAAAATTCGCGGGCGGGCGTAAAGAACAGGCTGTATTTTTTCGTATAACGGCTGACGCAGGGCGAACTCAATTATTTCACAACGGTCTTCAAGATCGCCAAGATTGGCTTTTAGAAGACGCAGGGCAAGAGAAGGATGTATCCATTTTGCGTTTATGGTTGTAAGAAGAATATCCTTCACGGCGCGTTAGTTGAACAAGCCGATAGTGCCGGTACTCCACTCCTCGCGGGCTTCCATTACAAGGCGTTCAACTTCCAGCCAGTTATTGGCGCGCGGACCTGGTAAGTCGCGGTTGGTGGAATTGCTGAATACGATTGTTTTACATCCCTGTTTGCGAAGATTGATTATGTTTTCGGGAGCGTCGTCAATGTAGATATGCGCGCCGACAGCGCCTTTGTCGTTCATAAAACAAATGTCCCAGTAGGGAATGTCGTAGTTATCCAGCCAGTCTACTGTTTGCCGTATTGAGGTGCGGTGCGAATATTTAAGAAAAAGTCTGTGCGTGATGATACGGATTCTTATGTTTTGCCCTGACAATTTTCGCAGAATGGCGGGCGCGTTTTCTATCGGTTCCATGTCGCTGAAAATGTTTCTCTGCGTTACTGCAAAACGGTGCAGTCTGTCGTAGCCGCCAAACTCGTCAATTCCCCATTCCTGCAAACCGAAAGAAACTTCGGGGGTAAGGGTTTCCAGCGGTTTGTTAAGCCACTCGGCGGCGATTTTTCGTATCGCGCCGTAAAAGTCGCCTACAACGCCGTCAAGATCAACGCCGATTATAAATCTGCTGTTATCCATTATCTACCTCTTTAGGAGTCTCATCTTTAATATTTTCATCTTTTGAAATTAAAATTACCACACTGCGGGCTTTAACCGGATACACATGCTGTGACGGAAGTTGTTTTTCATTGCCCGGAAGCATAATATCGTTCGGAGATTGAAGCCCCGTGTCCACAACGCGCACCCAGCCTTTTTTTGGCGGAGGGTCTGCGAGTACAAAACCTTGCGTGTCAATATCGGCGTTAAACATAATAAAAAAATCATTCTCATCACGGTCGCCAAAAATTTCCGCCTTACTGCCGTACAAATGCAAAGCAAGGTAGTAGCCAATCTTGTCCCAATCAGGGATTTCGCCTTTTTCGTTATACCAGCAAATATCGGGAATACCTTTGTAGTCTCCGCCCCTGCCGGTAAAAAATTCGGGGCGCATAAAACCGGGATGCCTCTTGCGGAAAGAAATCATCTCTTTTACAAAACGGTAAAGAGGCTTATTTTTTTCAAGCAAAGCCCAGTTGTACCATGATATTTCATTGTCCTGACAATATGCGTTGTTATTGCCGTTTTGAGTTCTGCCGAATTCATCGCCGCCAAGAATCATCGGGGTTCCAAGAGAAATTAACATGGTGGCAAAAAAGTTTTTCATCTGTCTTTCGCGCAAAGAATTAACAACAGGGTCTTTAGTAAGTCCTTCTACGCCGTAATTATAACTAAGATTATTGTCGTTACCGTCCCTGTTTTCCTCGCCATTGTCATTGTTGTGCTTACTGTTAAACGAAACAAGATCGTTCATTGTAAAGCCGTCATGGCTGGTAACAAAATTGATAGAGTGAAAAGGTTTTCTGCCATCCCGCAGATAAAGATCGGAACTGCCGGAAAGACGTGTCGCAAACCATCTGGTTTCTTTTGGATCGCTTCGCCAGTATTTACGCACGTTGTCGCGGAATTTGTCGTTCCACTCCGCCCATCTTCCGCCTGGAAACCACCCAACCTGATAAGCGCCGCCTGCGTCCCACGCTTCGGCGATTATTTTTGTCGAGTTCAAAACAGGGTCTTCCGCAATTCGTTCCAGCGTGGGAGGGTTTTCCATTATGTTTCCGTTCTGATCGCGCCCAAGAATGGAACCAAGATCGAAACGGAATCCGTCTACGTGCATTTCCATTACCCAATAGCGCAGACAATCCATGATGAGCGTGCGCACTACAGGGTGGTTGCAGTTCATCGTGTTACCGCAACCGGAATAATTTTGATAATAGCGACGGTTTTCGTTCAGTATGTAGTAGATCGAATTGTCAAAACCACGGAAAGAAAAAGTCGGTCCCATCTCGTTACCTTCGGCGGTGTGGTTAAAAACAATATCAAGTATAACTTCGATTCCCGCCTTGTGCAGTTCTCTTACCATTTCTTTGAATTCGCGCACCTGTCCGCCAGGAGTTTTATCATCCGCATAAGAACCCTTTGGCGCAAAGAACGCCGCCGTTGAATAACCCCAAAAATTGGACAGCTTTTCTCCTGTACTTGGGTTGGTTCTTAAAATTTCTTTTTCGTTAAATTCCTGCACAGGTAAAAATTCAAGGCTGGTTATTCCAAGGTCTTTTAAAAACGGAATTTTTTCGATTACTCCGCGGTATGTTCCCGGATGTTTTACCCCTGAACTTGGGTGGGCGGTAAGCCCCTTTACATGAGTTTCATAAATTATGCTGAAACGCAAAGGATAATTCAGAGGAGTGTCGCCCTGCCAGTCAAAACTATCGTCTATAACGATTGAGCGCGGCTGATATTCAATATCATCAACGTAAGAATACGTCAGATCGCGTCCCGGTTTTTCAAGATCGTAGCCCGCGCTTTTACCGTAATCCCAGTTGCTGATATCTGTCAAAGCTTTAGAGTACGGATCGATCAGAGTTTTATGACGGTTAAAACGCAAACCTCTTTCTGGAAAATACGGACCGTCCGCGCGGTACAAATAACAGGTTCCCGCCTTTAATCCTTTGATAAAACAGTGCCAGATGTTACCGGTTTTGTTTCCTCTTTTATCAAGCGGAATTTCGATCCATTTACTGCCTGGGTCTGCGGACTCAAATAGGATAAGCGATACTGCGGAAGCATTTCTTGAAAAAACCGCAAAATTAACGCCGTCCCCGGTAAGCGCCGCCCCAAGGGGCAGAGCCTTCCCGTTTTCCACAACAATGTTGTCAAGATACATAGGTTAATTATAGTATAAATTTTACAAAAAATAAATAAAATGTACGTCATAATTAAGGTATTTGTAAAATTCTTTCTATATTCTGAAGTTCTTTTTCAGAAAGAGGCGGCTGTGAAACGGCGGTAAGGTTTTCCTTTAATTGAGACGGGGAGCTTGCGCCGATTAATACGGAAGTACAGCGTTTATCCCGTAAAATCCAGAGAATTGCCAATGTTGAAAGGGCGCAGTTTCTTTCCTTTGCTATTTCGTTTAAGGCGTTCAGTTTCTTAACCAACTGCGGGGTAATTGAAGAAGGTTTAAGAAAAACGCCCTTTGACGCTCTTGAACCGGCGGGAATTGCGCCGTTCAAATACCTTCCCGTCAAAAGTCCCTGCGCCAGTGGCGAAAAACAGATACAGCCGGTTCCTTCTTTTTCCAGAACGTCAAGCAGGCCGTCCTCGATCCAGCGGTTTAACATTGAATAACTTGGCTGATGAATCAGGCACGGTACGCCGAGAGCACGTAACACGGAAATAGCGCGGGCGCTTTGTTCTGCGTTGTAATTTGAAATGCCCGCGTACAGCGCTTTGCCGCGCCGTACGATATCGGCAAGAGCTGTCATTGTTTCTTCAATTGGGGTTTCAGGGTCGGGACGGTGGTGGTAAAAGATATCGACATAATCCAGACCCATTCGTTTAAGGCTTGCGTCCAGACTGGCGGTAAGATATTTTCTACTGCCCCAATCGCCGTAAGGTCCCGGCCACATATCATAGCCCGCCTTGGTGGAAATGATAAGTTCGCCGCGGTAAGGCATAAGGTTTTGTTTGAGGATTTTGCCGAAGGTAATTTCCGCCGATCCTGGAGGCGGTCCGTAATTATTGGCAAGATCAAAATGACACACTCCAGCGTCGAAAGCGGTTAAGACAGTTTCCCGTCCTGTTTTGTAGTTATCCGAGCTACCGAAATTGTGCCAAAGCCCAAGTGAAATTTCCGGCAGTTTAAGTCCGCTTTTACCACACCTGCGATATTTCATCGCCTCGTAACGCGCCGCTTTAGCTTTGTATGCCATAATCACCCCCATGTTATTTTATCATATTGATTGGATTTGTTCGACAACTGCGAACCTTCGGTTCGAGTTGGTTGCTTTACAAGTCCTTCATTTTTTCTGGCTATAAATCTGCGAACTAAAGTTCGACAAAAATGCTTTTTTATAAGGAAGTTTGCAATCTGCGATTACTTTCAGAAACTGAAGTTTCCGAACAATTCTATTATAAAAGTACAGGCGGTACGGCACTTAATTATAGTTAGACTAAATGCAAATGCAATAGGACGCAATAAAAATTAAATTATAGTGATAGTTAAATCTTATATGAAATGTATGTTTTAGACAATTTTTTGCTTGACAAAAGCATAAAAACATTGGATTATTAGGTATGAAAAAAATTATATCATTATTTATAATATTGGTTTCTTTTTTTTCATGTACTTCATCGAAAGAACCAAAAATGTATCCTCTCAAAGATGACCCCTTTATTATAAAATATCAAAGAATAATGGATATTCTTACAAGTTATAGATTAGAGACAACGGAAGTCAATAATCCTGATTATTATTCTCCTTTTGATAAGCCCAAAAAAAATACTATTAGTTTAAACGCAGGGATATATCTTTCCTATGATAAATCATATACAACTTTAGTGGGGTTAGAATTTGATATAAAGATTGTATATCCTTATCAATACATTGGCGAAGATCGTGATAGTTATGACTCTAATAAAGCAGTATATTATTACATTAAAGAATCAATAAATAATAAATTTGGAGAAGGTCTAAGTTTTGATAATCGGGAAATAAATGACAATGATATACAAGTTTTCCATAAATTTTTATCACAGGATACTCTCAAAACAATAAAAGAAATTTCAGTTTCATATTGGGTTATTGAAGATGATAAATTACTTTTATATTTATATCTAGAAAAAAATGGAAATATTCAAATATTTATAGATTATGGAAATGATTATTATTGGAATAAATATAAATGAAAAAGTATTTGCACTTCGCATAACGAGGTTGCAGAAAAACTGTTTTTGAACAAAAAAGCTATTGATTTTGGGCGTTTTGGGGCTAATTTTATGCATATTTTGAAGTCATTTTTTTAGAAACTATGTTTTTCTGCAACCTCAACAGGACTGTAACTGCTTCGCCGTCCGACCACTAAAAATACAAATGAAATTAATAAAATATTTTTTGTTTATAGTATTTTTAGTTGTCGGACGACTCGGACTGCACAAAACCGTGTTCGGGATAGCGCCCTCTGCACGGTTTTGTAAGGCTTTAGCCTGAAAAACCGCAAGACTTGTTCGGCAACCAACCGGGTTGTCAAACAAGTCCATTCTACGATAATATATGCGGAGAAAATAATGAGAAAATTAATATATGTATTATTTTACCTTTTTCTTATTTCTTGTGAAAAAAACAAGCAAAGTATAGTTTTGCATGAAAATAGTATTGAACAAAACAATACGGTATCAAAAAATAATGAATTAAGTATATATACAGAGATTACCCCAAAAGCAATGTATGTTAATTCCAAAGAAGGTTTACGTAAACGCTCTTACCCATCACTTAGCAGTAACGTATTAGGAACATTATTATATGGAGAAGAAATAATAGTAAATAAAATTACAATAACCGCTGAAACTATTGATAGTATAACAGACTATTGGTATGGCATAGAAAATAATAATGACACATGGGTTTTTGGCGGGTATCTTTCTGAGGAAATATTACCAAGTGATTCTCCATTTTTAATATTCGGAGCATGGGAAAATATTTATGTAAATGAAGTTATTTTATTTAAATCAAATTATGATTATTTTAATTTTAAAAAAGATACAAGTAATAGTGTATCTGGAACATATGAATTATATGAAAATGATAATAAAATTATTGTTTATTTGGAAGAAAAAGGAGATGATACTTTTTCTACTGTTTATAATGAAACAATCGAAGTTAATTATATTGTAATAGACAATAATAATATAGTTCTTGAATTTTCAAAAAATCTTAAATATTCAGAAGTTGAAGAAAATAAATATAGAAGAATATATGATATATGGATTTTTTAGATAGAATGTGGCACTTCGCCTAATTATAGTTAGGCGACAGGCAGGCTAAAATTATTTGAATATATATGAGGAAATGATTTTGGCCGGTAATAATTTATTTGATAAATTAAAAATAAAAGCAAAGGAATTAAAATATAATTTATCGGCATTATATCTTGTATATAAAAGAAAAGATGTTCCTATATTGGCAAAAATTCTAATAATAATAACTATTGGATACGCCCTATCGCCAATAGATTTAATACCTGATTTTATACCTGTTATTGGTTATCTTGATGATTTAATAATTTTACCCTTTTTAATATTTTTGTCTTTGAAATTAATCCCAAAAGAAATAATGGAAGAATGTAAAGAACAGGCAAAAGATTTATGGAAAACCGGAAAACCAAAGAAATGGTATTATGCAATCCCAATAATTTTAATATATTTATTTATAATATATATAATTGTGAAGAATATATTTTTTAAGAATTGATTTTGAATAATATAAATAAAAATAATGGTGTACGCCTGCCCATCGCCTAACAGGACTGTAACTGCATCGCCGCCTTACGGCGGCTCGGGCTACGAAAACCCGCAGTCGGGCTTGCACCCTTTGTGCGGTTTTTCTCCGCCACATTTGGGGCAGGGGTCGTTGCTACGCAACGCCCTATTACCTGCCCCAAACGTCAGTTACAGCCAAAACGTTATGTGCCATTTCAATGGGTTGATATAGATGTTTTGTTAATATAAAATATACATATAAACCGTCGGTTTAGTTAATATTATGTAATTTTTTGTTTATTAATAGGAGGAGAAATG
>JAITUY010000158.1 GCA_031286095.1 Treponema sp.
TCTCTTACCACATATCGCGTAACATCACCGCCGTGTGTTTCATCTGCCCTGATTGTCGCAAAATCGTTTACAGTTATTCCCGATGGATATTCGCTTGTATTCGCAGGCAGTAACGCGTAAGCGTCAAACGCGCCAGCGTAATGCCCTAGATTTTCAATACTGTTAATTTTTAAGTTTAAGTTGGCGGTGGTTTGATCAGTATAATTTTTAGCATCATTTAATGTGTCAATATCCCCTTTTATTCTTGTCTCTTTTTCCTCATGTAATTCATCTGGAGTAACAAATGCGCCATCAACTATTTTAAGCGGCTCGTCTTGCGTCCCGCCTCCCTCTATCGTTTTGCCGTCTGTTACTATTACGTCTGCAAGAGTAGGCGGATTATTTGGAGAATATACCCTAACGCCTTTTTCTCTTATTTCTCCGTTTTTTGTGTTTATATTTCTATTTACCTCTATACTATCGGAGACTTCTAAAGAACGAATGTACGCGTAATAAGGCGCATAGATATTACCGTATTGAAGGCTTAAATTACCCATAATAGTTGCCGAGTTTTGGACAAAAAAATCCCATGTAGAAATACCTCTAGCTCTTATCGTATTTGCATGAATTTCTTTTAGAAAGGTTAGTTCTCTGTCTATTATGTCGCTTTTAATTTCTTGACATATTTCCTGAACGATCATTATTAATTTATCACCCAATCTTTCGATAAGCTCGGCAGTCAGTCGCGCGCCATTGTGCAGGTCTATCTCCTGTGTCTTTGGCGTTGCGCGCCTGATGATAATTTTTTCCGCTTCCATCGGTATCGGAATTAACAGGTTAAGATTTCCGCCTATGTCTTGACTTTCTATGTCCGTTACGGTGTAGTCTGCGCCATATTTAAACCAGTATCTTCCTTCTTCATTTTGCCAGCCGCATTCAATATGTTCTCTTTTGTTATACGGGAACGGTATTATAAATTCATCAACGAGTCGGTTTCCTCTAATATCATAAATTACCTGTGATTCCTGATTAAATATTACAAAGTGCCTCCTTATTTTAATCTTTCAATTACTTCAATAATGGTGTCTAGGTTAACAATTAATTTCCAAAAATATGTACCTAAACCTACAACCGCCCCGGTTATAAATATTGTTAGTCCCGCAAGTAAAGCCTTTCTTATAAACTCAACTTTACTAATTACTTTCATTTTTGGTATTTCTTCCAGTTTTCTTAACCGCTCATTAATATCATCATATTTGGTAGAAATAATACCTATTTTTTCTTCAAGGTTATTAAGTTTATTCGCCTGTTCAACATCCTTAATTTTTACAATTGCTATGTCTTGTGATATACGGTCAATTTTATTGTCCATCGCTTTAAGCAAATCTAATACTATATTGTCTACACCCTACCTCCTTCCGACCACTGCTTCTGGATTAAAGTCAAGTTCTCCGTCTTTATCTCCGATACCCAATAACACGCCAAGTTCTTTGGCTCCTGACACCGGCAGTCCTTTTGTCATCGCCGCCGCTTCCGCAAACTGTGCTGAAGCTTTTAACAGGCTGTCAAATTCTCCCTGCTGTAATCCTTTAACTGTGCTTTGTCCTGCGTTCAGCCATTTTTGCATTGTGGGAAACAGATTTAATCCGCTTGAATATTGCATTTTCCCTGTTATAAGCAATTCCGCGACGTGTGTCGCTTCACTACCGATTAACGGGAAAGCGTCCGTGAATTGCGTAGTCGCCCACCATGCGCATTTTTTCGCCTTTTTCCCCAGCGTGTCGTCATCATCATCAAAGCCCGCTGTTATCGCTCCAAGCATTATTCCGGCAATGGTGTAACCTATTATTGTTCCAGCGGCGTTTTTATATCTTTTATCGCGGATCATCTGCGGCAGGTCGTATCTTATATTCTGCCAGATAACGTTCAGGCTTTGTGTAAACTGTAAATACGCCTTACCAAGTTCGTTATTACCTTTGAAGAACGGGGATAGGTCATCTACCCGTGAGGAGGGTTGAGTTAATCTTACAATGTCATCTGCATATTGCGCCGCTTTTACTCTTATATCCTTATCGCTTATAGTACCATTGGAATTTTCCTTTGTCAATCTTAATTGTTCTTTTCTGAATAAAACCAGCCAGCCGGGGGCTACGCACATCTGGTCTATCCATTGAAGCCCTTCCATTCCCTTTTTATTAAATTTGCTGATAAAGGCATCCGCTTTATTTTCAAATTTCTGCTTTGCCTGTTCATTAACAATCTCAATTAAAAGGTTCGCGTCCCTGTGTTTCATGTGCGCGCTTAAACTTATAATCTCATTCCATTTATCGCTTCGGTGCGCCGCGAATTCTACAAATGTTCCCCAATATTCTATCGGGTTCATGTAAGCAAAGAAGGGCGCGGGGCTGGTTAAAAACTGTTTTGCAATCGCTGACACTTTCCATGCAAGATAAGCGGATGCAGTTTTTCCGCGCATTGATCTAACAAAATTATCCATCGCCGATCTTTCTTTTTCATGGTTCGGGGTTGTCAGTTCGTTAATATATTTATTTATATATTCTACAGCCTGCCGTCCGTATCGTTTTCGTATCGCGTCCGTAACCTGCCGGCTGTTCTTATAAATCTGGTTCAGGTCTTTTATAAGTTGTCCGTATGCCATAAAATGTTCTTCTTTGTTTACGGCTTCCGTCCATACTCCAAGAATGTCAAGTTTAATTCCCGTCTGGTATTGCGGCGGTATTTCCTTCCTTTTGTTCGTAAAGCCTTTTTCAACAAACAAATTAAACGCTCCATTGGACGTTCCCATTAATTCTCTTGCAAGTTTCGCGTCCGCAGTATTTGCGCTTACAGCCTCTTTCCTGTGCATGGGGAAATAATTTTTAACTATCGGCATATACGTATTATTGTACCGCAGTAATGATTCACTCAACCGCTGTCCGCCCTCCGTAAAATCCTCGTCAATAGCGTCAAGAAGTTTTTGATAATTCGGGTTTTCCGCAAGAAGTTTTTTCGCCGCAGTTTCCATTCTGCTAAACCGTTCTTCCGCAACCAATTCCAACGGCGTTAATTCGGCTCTGGTTACTCCGGGACGCTGAAACAATCCCCTTTCTTCTTCATTTAAAAAATTACCAAAAACTACTGCATCGCGTGAATATTCGTCCCGGCTCGCGCTTATTACCCCCAGTAATTCTGACGCGGTAAAGGTTTCTATCCCCAAGCCTTTTACGCCTAGACCAGCGTTTACTGTCAGATCAATCTGCACTGATTTTTCCCATAGTTCACTTTCGGAAATTTTTAAATCCTTCATCAGTTTTTGTATTTTTTCCGTACGGGTGTCTATCGCTATCTTTTCTTGGTTGTATGCGTCGCTTGTCCTTCTGTAAAGCAAGGCTGAATTTTTGCCGTTGGTGTTTCCATTATCAAGCATACGCGCGAAGCGGTAAACGTTCATGTCTGCATATCCAAATAGCGGAGCTTTAGCTTTCCTGCGCCTTGCTTCCCCCTGCGCGGTTCCCGCTACTCCTTCATCGTATTTGCCGAGTATCTTTTCCGCTTCGTCCTCATCAGTAAGCACCTTCCCTTTTTTAATTACCGTCCTGATCGTGTTTCTGACGGCGTTTTGATATTCTCTTATTCTACGGCGTTCCGCGTCAATGTTCGCTTTGTAGATTTCCTTGCCTTTGACGTACAAATTGTCAATTATTTTTGCAAGTTCTTCTGCTTCTGATAATGTCCATTCTGAAAATGGTTTTTCCAAAAGCCGGAAGTACACATCTGACGGCAGGTATTTAAGAGCGATCTGTTTTTCCACTTCTTCGTTCATGTTCGGGTAATTCTCATTTCTACGGTCAATTATTTCCTCCAGTCCAAGAGCCGTAGCCCAATCTTTAGGCGGTATCTTTTTGAACAGATATTTTTTATCAGCGTTTGTCAGTTCTTCAAACTTTTCTTTGCTTAAAAGTTTATTTATTTTTTCTTGCGTAACTCGGGCTTTATTTTTTAATATGTCGTTGCGAAGTTGCTCGTCTGAATTCCATCTTTCAAAAATTTCTCTTAAATAGGGCTTTTCAATTCCGCCGATAAACCTGTCTAATCCTTCCAACATGGAAGGTTCCGCAAGCTTCTGAATTACCGCCATCGCCATTCCATGCTCTGCGTTCACACTGCGCGGATCTGCCGAACGTAAAGTTCTTTTTACCACTCCCTTTTTGGCTTTGGTGATTTCCTTTTCGGCTTGCTGTTTTTCTTTCAATTCTTTCAAGTGAGCTGTCAGTCTTTCGCGCTCTGCTTTTCGGGCAAGCCGTACAAGCAGTGTGGCTTCTGTCTTCGCCGATTTTGCATAGTCTTTCATCGCCTGTTCAGACAAGGCTTCCTTTATATCCACTTCTAACTTATGCGCGTCTGCCATTGCCTGTAAAGTTCGTACTATACTGTTGAAAGTAGAATTTGCCCTTTGTAATTGCCAAGTTATCCTTGCCGCGTCTTTCTCCCCCGTTTTGATTGCCTTGTCAAGTTTTTCTTTGTTTACGGTGATAAATGCGGCGGCTTTTGTCGCACGTTCAAACGTGTCAAAAAATTCCTTTCCCGCAATCTTTTCAATGTATTGGTTGTCCTCGTCCCTGTCTTCGGTAACCTCTTTTAATCTTTCTTCCTTTTGGGTAGTCTCATCTTTCAGTTGTTTAATATACGCCTTCTCAATCGGGTCATTGAATTTTGCGCGTCCGGTTCTTACCAGTTCTGCAAATTCTTCAATGTCTAACTGCTCCGAAAGCTGGCGCAGTTTCTCCGGCGTGAGACTGTCAACGTCCTTCCTGCGGCTGTCGGTTATCCGGTGTTTCAGTATTGCCGCCGTCCTGTCTTCCGCGCTTACGGCAAAGTCTTCACGTTCCATTACTTCAGCATAAATTGCGCGGTAATCTCTGGGGGCGCGTTCAATAAGCGTCAGCAGTTGTTTGCGCCGTGTCTCGCTTATTTCGCCTTTTGATTTTAATGCGGACTGCCAGTCAGGGTGCTTCAATTCCTTGCGTAAATTATCGCTGATTTCAGCCTGCCTGCCGCGTTCCGCCGCATCTGCTTCATCTATCGCCCCCCAGTTGCTGTAGTCTTCATTGTATATCGCTGACACTGTTTTAATAAAATCTTCTAACGCTCCTTCTTCTTCTATCTCCTCTATAAATTCGCGGTCAAGTTCCGCAGGTGTCGCTTTCCCCTCACGGATTGTTTCCTGTGATTGTTCTTCCGTATTTCCTGTTTTAACAGCCTTTCGAGCTTTTTCCCAGAATGTTTTATACCATGCGTCAATTTCTTCCGTAGCCCACGGATCAATCTCCGTTTCGTATTCACCCATAGGATTTTCATACATTGCCTCGCAATATTCCCGCCACTCTTTGGCACTGTCAAATGAAGCCGCTTCTTCAATCATGTCGCGGTCTCCGATTTGGAATAAAAGCGGTGTCATTGATATATGCTGATCTCCAAATACTGTATAACTATGAGAAGCTTGCAAGCCCATTTTTTCAGTTGTCTTGTCCAAATACTTTATGCCCTTAATCCCCATGCTGTCTAATAAGAGCGACGTGCTTTTTTCTCCAATTAGTTGAGCAATGCCGGAATAAAAACCTTTACCGTCAAGGGCTTTCATAATTTCTGACTTTGCGGCTGTCTTCGCTGATTCAATGGTTTCCCATTTCATCTTTCCATTAATCGATCTGAAAAAACCATATTTGCCGTCTTTGAACTTCCGCAAATTATAAGCGTCATTAAAATTTGACATGCCGTCTTTGTCCCATGTGATTAATTGTACGGCGGTATTTTTAACAGCTTCCGGCTGGTTATCTAATGTTTTTTCCCAATCTAAAAGCTCCGTATCATCGGGTATCTTTGCTTCATAAAGCCAGCCTGACGCGCCCTTATATTCTTCCAGTTTTTTGCTGAACCAGTCTGCGGCTTCGCGCTGGCTGTAGAAGGAATGTCCCCAGCCGTGCGCTTTGGAAAAACCGCTTTTCCCCGCATAGTAATTGTCAAAGCGATCAAACATTGCCACACTGGCGTTCCATGCCGTTTGGAATAAAATTGGCACTTCCGGCGGGAGTTCTCCTTTCTCATAATAATTTTTTATATCGTTTAATACTCTTTCGGAATTCGCCCCGCTGTATTCAATTGAATTTTCAACGTCAAGATTTTCTTTTGAAAAATCTATTATTACATCGCCTTTGTTATATTTAATATAATTCCGTAAAGCACTCGTCTGTTCTTTATTGGGGCTTTTAGTTAATTCTACCCCTCCTATTTCAGGCTTTAGTCTTATATTGCCCATTGACATAAAACCATGTCCTAGTTCGCTTTTCTCCCTCTTGCCAGAAAGGTCAAGCATTGTTCCGTCAACCAATAAATATCCAGCTTCCCTAAAATCTGTAGTAGTTCCATAAAATTCTTTCGCCGCTTCAATAGTTTCTTTTTGTTCATTGCTTAATTGAAATAGGGTATTGACATTTCTTACTTTATTGATTAAATTATTAATAGCGGAGCTCGAAGAGGGAAAGTGTGCGGTGTTTCCCGCCTCTTTTAATATACCTTCGAGCTTTTCTATTTCCATCAATTCAGCGCTATATATTCTTTTCCCATGCTGTACGCTTTCTTTGACAGTAATCATTGCTACATTTTCGCCGAAATACAGGGGAGTAGCGTACCTGTGAATTTTTACATTAGGATCATTGTTTTTATCCGGTCTCGCAAATAGTTTTTCTGCATTGTTAAATAAACGGACAATATCAGAAACAACCGCATAATGTTGCTCTCTTGAAAATCCATTGTCCATTGATTTTCTTACCGCTTCATTTGATAATAATTTTCCTATAGAAGACTTGCTTAATAATGCCTCATCGCCTGTTTTTAAATTTTGTAATGTTATTGGTTTTCCATTATCAAGTAAAGAAAATAGACTTGCTTGCGCCTCATTAAAATCAACACCTTTTTTATATATTTCCGCTACTTCTTTCTGTTCATCGCTTAATTGATATTCTGCCTGAAATAAAATGTCATTTTCAGGCTTGACAAATTCAGCAAGTTGTATTAACTTATTATTGAAGTTCTCTATCGGGACGCTGGTTTCAGATTTATCTGAAGGCACGTCAATAGTCCAGGGGACTTCATTTTTTTGTATTTTTTCTATGTCTTCCGCTTCAGTCTGAAAAAGAATAGACGGGGTATTTGGATCAAATGTCCCTGCGTTATCGGTAGCGGACTTTATCTGGTTGGGATTAAAAACGCAAATTTCTTCAAAAAGCTGATCATATTCTGGCGTATATTGATTATCTGTTTCAGCAAGTTCATTATAAACAACTCCATCATAGCTTTTGTCAATAAGCGTGTTTATCTTCTGGCTGTTCAAAGTGGCAATTACAGTATAAATGTCTGTAATATATGGGTTTCTTATATTCAAAAAATTTGAATAAACCTTTGTTCCGTATGTAGATGCGTACTCTTTATTTTGAGTAAAATAGCTTCCCGCTTGCGCTCTTCCTGCATGCCCAATTCTTTCATTCATGTCGAATTCTGTAATTTCGGCTTTTGTGCCGTGGTAAACCGCTAGTGGTTCCCCGTTTTCGTCCACTATTTTTGATACAGAATTAGGCTTGACAGGCTGTGTGTAATAACCGATAATATTATTGTCACGAGCGGAAAGGCTTCCGCCGGGTGCTGTTTGGTCAGCATGACTGATTGAGGATACGCCGCCCTCAGACATACTCCGTACCCGTGTCAAATTCGGGTACGGATTTTTTTTGACCTTATAAAGCGATTTATGTAAAAGAATTCTCCCGCTATTATCTTCTTCAAGAGTAACTACAAGGACAAGGTTTTTTCCAATATCTTTTACAAATAAAAGATTGTCTCTTGGTTTTCCGTCCTTTTCATCCGGTCTGTCATCCCTGATTACTTCGTCTGCTTCATTTAATATTTTTTGGATGTTCCTGTAATCATCCGCAGTTATATCAGTGTGACGGTTTATTGCATGGTCAAGGAAATATGCAAGACCAGTATATATTCGATTGTCAGTAACTTTTTTCTTAAAATACTGTAGATATTCTTGTGGTATAAAAGCAATAGGTTTTGGGGTATTGTCATAATTTTCAAATAGCGTTTCCCTGTCTTGTTTTTCTGCTTTTTCAAGGTTGTCAGTATATTCATTAAGATTTTTCTCTATCTCTGCAATTTTTACTGCGCTTTCCCAATCTCCAAACCAGTTTTTAAAAGAAGGCGTTCTTACCGCATACCATTGCGCATGGTTTAAGTTGCTCGTCTTTCCGTTGGGCGCAAGGTACTTGTTACCTTCAGGCGGGTACATACGTGCAAGTTCGTCAATTTCTTTTACTACCTGATTCCGTTCCACAGTGTCGGTAAGACGTTGGGCACTGGCTTTCAAACAGTTAATAGGGTCTTCATTCGGATCATATTCCTCTGCTTGGTACAACGCTTCCCCCGCCGCGTCAAAAATTGCTTCCGTTTTTTCCTCAAGGGGAATGTCAGGATCACTGATTATTTCGTCCCTCTGCGCCGTGTGGTCGTATGTGGCTGTATGTGTTTGCCCCGTAGAACGTTCCTGTGGGGCTTCCGTTGCGTTCTCTGCCTCTCCTGTATCATTTAACGTTTTTTCATTTTGCGCCTCTCTATTGCCTTCCATGCGCGTCTGGGAGCTTGTTTTCGTTTGGGATTGGTTTGTTACCTCTCCGCTGAATAAAGACTTGTAAAATTCTTCAACCTTTGGTGATAGCTCAGTCCAGCCCTTCATCTTCTCATAAACGCGCTTCATGAACTCTTTGACTTTTTCAAACAAGCTCTTTATCTGTTCATTTGGCGCGGTTCCATTGGTCAGGTAATTTTCAAAACCTTCCGCAAACGCTTCCGAAAATAAATTGCGCTGTTCCTGCTCCCATTTTTCAAAAGGTGTATTTAAGTCAAAGTTAACTACAGTGCCGTCTTTTAATTTGTAGCCGTTCAGCGCGTCAATAGCGGTCTTCCGTTCCGTTTCTGAGAATTCGTATTCTACCGCATGCGCAAGCTCATGTATTACAGTCGATACGTCAGAAGCGTTTTTGTTGTAGTAAACAACGCGGCGCATTCCTTCCGCTGTCCGTTCAGTCCATGTCGCGCCTTTTACGAGTTTTCCTTCTTTCTGCGCGGCTTCTATATCGGCGCGTTCGGACGCATTATTGGTTATCCTTCCTATCAGCCTGTTCATTGTTACGGTAAGGCTTTCACCCGGTCGGCGTGAAATAGTTTTTACCAGTTCAGTAGCTAGGGCTATTTCAAGCGGCGTACTTTTTCGCTTTTCAAGATGAGGCGCAATCCGCGCCGCCACCTGCCGGGCTTCATTGCTTACTTTTATTTGATTATTATTCTCATAGTAGTTCAATCCGTTTTTTACGCCGCGCGGGTTTTGGTTTACCAGTTGATCACGGAGCGCGATATTCCCTTCGTTCTGTGGGTTCCATGTAATATCCATTCCCGCAAAGCGTTCAGAAAATTGTTGAAATAAATCAGCGCGTAAATTTTCATATCCGCTTAACATTTTGAATTCATCAATGGGTACCGTGTCTCCGTTTTGCGTGTAATTAATATACCCGTACTGGTTCTTTCCGCTTTCTTCTTTATCTTCAATGCTCGGGTCTCCGGCTACAAAGCGTCCGTTAATACTGCCGTCTTCATTAGTGTCCGTATACTCGTCAATTCCTAACCGTCCGTTTTCACGGTATACATTCTCTGTGTCTGGAGTAGCCAGCTCTGTTATTGTTTCTCCCGTCTCCTCGTCTGTGCGTTCTATGGTTTCTGTGTTTCGGTAGTCTGTAACTTCTGACAATGCCGCCGCGTCCTGCGCCTGTTTCTGTTTTTCCGCGCGCTGTTCCGGCGTTAGGCGTTCTTGTTGTACTTTGAAAACATCTGAAAGCATGGCGGCTTCTTCATCGGATTTCATTTCTTCTGCCATTGGGACTTGAAACCCTTGCTCTTTAGCTGTTCCAACCATTTCTTTAAATACGGCTTCATTGGGGGCGGCTCGCGCCATTTCAACCAGTTGTAACGCGCTTTGTACATCGTGTCTGTAATTTGCTATTTCTACTGGTATTCCAAGAACAAGACCTGTAAGAAACCCGGCAATACCGCCTTCAAAGGCTTCGTCAAATATGTCTCTCCATTTCTTTTTTTCAATCTCCGGTAGGTTTTCGAGTTCCTTTTCAAGGTCTTTGCGTGTTTCTTCAAACGGTTTAGACGCTATTTCCCGTAACTGTTCTTCCCTGCGGGCGTAATTCGCCTTGTCTACTGCCACATTAAAATTCGCTCCGCTTGAAAGCCCTTGTAATAATTCCTCGCTACCTTCTTCTATGCCTTCTTTCAGCCAGTTTAGAACAGCCTTTGCCGCGCCTCCCATTCTGCCGCTTATAAAAAACCGCGTTGTCGCCTTACTAACCGCTTCAGGTACAACGGTTTTCATTACCGTTTGCGCCCCCGCCGCTTCTACGCCCCCTAAAGCTCCTTCGATTGCCCCCTCAACCAGAGCATCTAACCGCGCATAGTTATGCGCTATATCGTGGGGAATTCCCTGATTGGTCATTTCCCGATACTTAATACCCCATGTTGAATTGTAAGTGCTTCCAGCAATCGCCAGTCTGCTCGCGCCTGCTACAAGTATTTTTGAAGCGGTAGCTGATAATTTCGCTGATGCCCCAAACGCGCCTGCTCCGGTCGCGGCTAAAGTAGCCCAGCCCATGCCTTCAAGTATGGGAAGCGCATTTTCTCCTAAAGACGTTCCTACACCGCGCAATAACTGCCCTACATCATCCCAGCCCCCCATTTTTACATAATCGTCCTGCCATATCTTTGGCGCGTGATCTCTAAGTTGATCTATTTTTTGTTCATATTCCTGTACAGCCTTTAATAAATCAGGGTCTTTACCTCCCTGCTCCGCAAGCTTCTTGGTTAATTCATTATATTCTTTGGAAACAAATGATAACTTTACACTGTCGGCTACAGCCTTCCACCCTGTTTTCTTTACAAATTGTTCACCAATCCACTGTTGGTGAAAATTTTCAAGGTTTAAAAAAGCATTCTGAAAAGACACATTGAAAAGGTTAGAATACATATCCGCCGCGGCTATGCGTTCTTTCATATACTGAGGGTCTTCGGCTGTATCTATTGCGGGTTGCGCCGCCGCGATAAATCTCAACGCTTCATCGCTTAAGTTCCGGTCGAGATCGCCGTATTTATCTTTAATCGATCGGTAGTAATCGGCTTGGGCTTCCTCAAAAGCCTTCTGTTTGGCGGCTTGTGTAGCGGAGTATTGTTCATATTCTTGCCGCTGTTGCTCCCTTCGCCTTTGTGATTCCGCTAATGCCTGTCCTTGAGGAGATGAAGGGTCGTTCATTCCTTCCCAGCGGCGGTTATTTATATAATCTATATAATTATTGTCTACATGTTCTCCTTTTAATAGCCGTAGATTTTCATCATTCCTTCGCCCAAAAGCTCGCGCGCTTTTTTATCAATGTATGCCTTTCCAATTTCTCTGTGCGCTTTGTTTCCTAATTCTTTTGCAATAATATTCCTGCACCTTTCTAGAGGGTCATCAGTTCCATTCATTCCTCTTTCAAATTCAGCCTTAATTTTTTCTTCAAACCCTTCAGGTAGTTCCGATTCAAACTGAGATATTGCGGTGTTTTTTTCAATCATAAGTTTACTATCAAAAGGCGACAAGTCTTCCGCGCGTTCCAATTTACCGTCCCTATTGACAATAACTTTCTCTCTCCTTCCATTACTGTCTTCTATGATGTGGAATACCCGTCCGCTCGCATCCTTCCCTTCTTTTTCAAATTCATGATCTATGTATTTCATGTCAGTAGCTTTGATAGCGTCTTTAATCGTATCTCTGCTATATTTAAGAGCATTTTCTATCATTACGTCCGCCCCTGGTACTTCCATTTCATACCGTCCATCTTCACCTACAGGCGCAAAATACGGATCGAGTTTGCCTTCATACGAAAGTGCGTTCTGTTCCTTCAGCTCTTTTCCACTCCATGACGCGCCGGATTTCAACGCTTTAGTCATGTATGTTGCTATTTGTTCGTTTATAGATTTTTCAACAAACTCAATACGATCTTTGCTTTTTACTTCGTTATTGGTAAACATTCTTGTAAGTACTTTCTTAAACTTATCTTTTATTTCATCATCCGCCCCGTATAACTTAAAAAGCTCGTCCGCTCTTTCGTAAGCCATTGCTGTCAGTGGGTCTTCATATGCTATCATTTTTTTGTAGTATTCCTCTGTTTCACTGACTGTCCATTTTGTCCTTTCAAGTGCAAGCATACCAGCGCGGGCTTGATCTATGCCTATCTTACCACTTTTATAATCTTCCCATAGACCTTCCATAATGTTGACGTTATATTTATCAATTTCCGAATCTGAAAGACCGCTTCTTTCTCTCGTGCCGCTCGCGCTGTTGAGTCTACACATAAATTTGTAATAACTTTCCTGATTGTCGCAGGCTTCAAACTCGCGCTGTTTGCTTCTTAATACCGATCTCAAGCTGGTAGCAGTTGCAGGCGTAGCATTCGCCGTTTCGGTTTCCCATATCCCGTTCAGCCTGTCTTGTTCCGGCTTCACTGCAATAGCCCTTGCCTTGTCCGCGGCTAAATATATTTCAGCTTCTTGATCTTCATTTATATTTTTTTCTTTTACTTCTTTCGCTAAATAAGCTTTTGCCGCAATTGTGCCTTTGGTTTCTGCCACTACAACTGCCGTGTCTTTAATATTTGCTAATTTTATCAGTCTTTCGTCTTCAAGCCGCAAAGCCTTTTCCCGGTCTTCGCCTAACCATGTCGCTCCTTTATATACAGCTTCAAATTGCGTGTTGTCTCCCGTTCTCCTGTATACTTCCCTCGCGTCTGTCCGCAACTGATTAAACGCGTCTTCCCTTTCTTTTACTACTTTTGCACCCAGTTGTTTCTGCGCGCCTAATAAAACATCTCCAAAGGCGTTTTCGGCTATCTGTTGTCCTCTCTCTTTTCCTCCACTTGTCCAGTATGTATCGTTGATATAATCTTCAACGCCCTTTCTAATGTCTCCCAGTTTTGTACCGTCTTTCATTACATAATCATCAAACCCTATAAATCTTTCTATTTCATTTTCATTGCCGTCAGTACCGATAACTTTAGTTTTTGAATACCCTGTATAACCATTGACTATGGCTTCTTCTACTCCCCGTTGGTATCTTTTAGTTTCGGATTGTATTTTTAACATTGACTGCTGGTCGTGATAATCCCCTATCGCCTTCCCTATCCCTACCGCCGCGCCGGTAGCGGCAATAAGCATACTTGTCTGCGCCATTCGTCTGCTAAAATCAATCTGTTGTTGCTGTAGGTTTAAAGATTGGCGATTAAGATCATAGGACTGTTGCGCGAGCTGTATATCTCCAGCTAAATATTGCGATCTCTTTGCGTCTTGCACCGCGCCTTTGGATCGGCGCAATGGGTTATAGTCTGTTCGTATAAGTCTTACACTTGTCTCCTAAAATATTTTTCCGAATACCCCAAATGGATTAATAATATTATTAACAAAATCAGGAACAGAGTCACCCCTTGAATGAAGTAGCCCTAGTGGGTCGAGGAATCCAGTTAAAACATCTGTTTGGGTGGGTCTTCCACTATCAGTATTGCCACTATCAGGCCCAAAATTCTGATCTATAAATGCCTGCAAATCATTCTTTGCTTTCGTGCTATTTACAATACTCTGATCTGTAAGCGCAATTGCCCTCTGCCAGTCTCCTATTGTAGATTGCATAATCTGCCTGTTTGCCGTCATTTCCTGTCTCTGAAATTCAAGGTCTAACTTTAGCTGATCCATTTCCAAATTCGCCGCAGTCAACTGCGAGCCGAATAATCCGCCGTTCGCGTCAAGCCTTCTGTCTGCTCCCACATAGTCTACCAGTTTACTATCAAGCATTCCAGTTGTCATCGCCTGTGAAGTTCCCGCCCCCACACGCCCTGTGGCTCCCGCCATCGCGTCAGCGTACCCTATCGCGTTCAAAAAATTTTCGTACGATTCTTTGCCGCTTGCCATAAGCGCGTCTGTCTGCGCCTGTTTGCTCTGTACTTCTTGCGCGTACTGTTTACTGTAATTTCCCAGCCATTTGTCGTAACTGTCTATCTGGCTTTGCGCGTCTCTGATGTCAATGCCATACTGTATTTTTGCGCCCTCCAAGTCCGCAATTGCTTTTTCATAATCCCTAATACTGTTAAGCCCGTTAAGGTAACTGTTTTTAGTCTGTATGTCTAATTGTTTTTGCGCTACATCGTTAGCTTCCTTCGCCGCTTTCCCCTGTTGTACCGCTCCTACTCCGCTTACAACTGCGCCTATTATTGGTGCCGCCGCTGGCATAATTAAACCTCCAAAATTGCCACTCGTTCCACGAGGGCAAGCATTGTAAATGGGCATGCTTCTTCATGCGTTACCACTAATTTCCCTTCGGTGTCAATATTCCCTGACACCGTTATTTCATATTCTCCGGTAAACGGTTCCGGGGCTGTTCCAAGTTTATATTCTCCGAACCGTTTCGTTATTATCTCGGTTGTTTTGCCTTCATCAGTCCCAGCCCTTCCGCCAATGCTTTTATAAAGCTGTAACATTATTTTTTCAATTCTTCTTTTCTTTCCAACGCTTGTACCATTTGCAGGTATCTGCCTCGTATTTGGAGAGAACACGGCTTTATATGGCAATCCAAAATGTACTTTTAAAACTTCATTTTGCAATTCCGCTATTCCGTCTTCACTTACAGTTACTGGAGGTTCTATTGCTCCGTCTGCAAAAACATAAATCTTTTTACCTGCAAACCGTTGTAATCCTTCAATGATTTTTGTCGGCGTACTGAATGTTCTACATTCACCCGCATCTACATAATGGCTGTCATAAAAATCTGAATTTACAAGGTCTTCAAGTATTATGTGTTCAATGTTTCTGACTTCGCCACGCTTAACCGATAAAAATATAACGTCTCCTGTTTTTTGCGAAGCTACCGTTACCGCTTCTACAATTCCGTCTGTCGGGTGTTTAGCATAGGCTAGTATTCCTGACTGAATATTAACCGTACAGCTTATTAATTCACCAGCCCTTGTAACGATCCATATCATGGGATAGGGATAATTAATTACCGCAAAATCTTTTATTCCTGCCGTAAATAAATGCGCCGCCTGTTCAGATATGTTCATTTCGTAATATCCGCCGCCTTGCTGGTTCTGGTTCCATACAAGGGCGCGTAATGATTTTCCATCACGTCCGGCGTATACTACAAATTCTTTCAATCCCCGCGCCTGTAAATTACTTGATCCTGTGTAATCAATAATGCTCATGTCAAATGTCGCTGGAGTCGGTATCTCACCCGTGTCGCTCCATGTCGCCCTGTCTGTCGCCGCGAGCAAGTGCCTGCTTCCGGCAAGCCACTGCAGGCGACTTCCATGCATGTCGTTTTCTTCAAGTATAATAGCATGGGAAGCGGTAATGTTTATATTTTCGATATCTTCTGTGTATTTTATGTAGGCTGGCTGGGTGCACGGGTCTCCTTTTTTATACCATGTTCCCATAAGTGTATAGACTGTAGTGAGGTCTTCCCCTTCTCTTAAAAAGTAAATACCCTCTAGTTCTTCTGCTCCTCCAGTTACATTTCCAATAGTAAGCTTACTATGATAAAAACTATATGAAGCACGCCCATAAACTTCATCAACAATCACTAATTGATTTTTAATAAAAGCGACTCTCTTAAGTATTAAATAACTCTCGTGTGTTATTGCATTAGTATTTAATGATAAACAATATATATCCCCATTAATATCTATTAAATGAGTGTTATATTGGTCATATACTTTAAATGCCAGTACATCGGGATTATACATTATGTTCCCGTCTTTATCTTTAACTATTTCCGTTTTTTCACTGCCGTCCTCATTGAGGTCTATCTTTGATATTTCTTTTGTGGTTATATATCTGTCTTCTGTTGTAAAATCTGTATAACGATTTTCTCCAGTCTTGCTGTCAGGAGCCCTGCTCAAATAAATTTTGTTAGGTTTGTTGTTTGTCCCCGCAAAACATAACCTTCCCGATTCAAACGCTATGCATGAGGGACAATTGTTTTCGCTTTTAAAGTCAATCTCCTCATTTTTGCCATCAGCCCTTCTAAATGTTGGTTCATACTTTTTTATTACGTTTTCGTCCTTATTCAATACCAGTTTAATAGGGGGGTATTCTTTATGTACAACCCACATTTCATTATTTGAAGCCGCGTAATGTACTTCTCGTATTTGCTCTACCGTGTATGGACTTAAAATGGTTTGTGTAACTTGATAAGCGTTATCCCCTTGATCCTGCCAAACTCGAATTGTTTCGGCTGTCAATTCAAGAATAACGCAGTTACCATCTGATAACAGCCATTCAATCAACCGCGCTTCGTTATTGTTAAATGTGTTTCCATCAAACCATGTACCCGGGCGTTTCCTTAATCCCCCTGATAACATCGGTATCATGTTTTCCATGCGCCGCGCCCCCATTTCATGGGCAGGACTGTCTACCCGCGAGGCAATTAGAGGACTGGTCTCCCCCAAAAACACATTATACAAAAGGCTTATATTCAATTTCTTGCCTCCGCGTGAAAATCATTCCCTTTCGCGTTTGGGTCGTAGTTCATCTGCGCATCTTCTTTTTTTGCTATTTCTATTACTGTTTGACTTTCTGCCGCTATCAGCCCGATTAACTGTTCATTTGATGTCAACGGTGTAGATAATAAATAGGCGAGGTGCGTGCTAATTGCCTTTCTTACTGATTGCGGTAATAGGTTAGGGTTATCGGGTCTGGATATATAAATAATCTGTAGTTCATCTGCGTCGCATAATATTTTCCCGTTCTCCACTTCATAAGGCACATACTCGCTTTCTTCAGGCTTCTGGCTGTGTCCGCCATAAACTTTTATCAGCCTGATACAGTCCATAGGATAGTTGTATTGATAATTCCAGCCAAATGCTGGTCTCTCTGTATTCAAAGCTAAACGCAGTCGTTTTCTGGCAAATTTAAAATCCCACTGCCCTAACACGTATTCTATGGCTTCTGGTAGAAAGCGTCCGCAATATTCCGCGTTTTTGGTTCCGTCCGTCAAGTCGGTGATTGTATCGCTTCCCAGTCTGCCAAGGGCGCGGTTGCATATTTGCGTCCAGCTTGCCGTGTAATCTACGCTGTCAATCTGTGTCATTCTCTGGTCTCCAATTCGGGTTTATCCATTCATAATATTTTATGTCGTTCCATTCTCCGTAAATGTTTTGTACCTGCTTTTCCATAATGCCTACAATTTTCCAGCCAAGTATCTTAGCAAGCCGGTCATAGGTTTTTTCTGTAGGGCTTCCTATTAAAACAAAAAAATTCATTTTTCGGTATTTTTGCATTAGATAACGGATAAACGTCATAATATCCTTTGCGAAAACATAACGGTTTTTTTCTGAAAATGTCATAACCGGAATTTCCAGTACCGCGCTAGCGGCAAGATTTACGGTCAAGTCTATACTGCCGATTACTTCTCCGTTATGTATTGAAACCATGCGTTGGCGGACAACATTAAGGGGCAGGTTATATCTATACCATTCATCTCCGTCAACGGGGTATAAGTTTTTAAGCTGTTCCTCGTATTTGTCCGCCGGTTCTATCATGGTTACTCTTTTGGCACGTCCCTGCCGTCTGCCGGGGCAAGTTCAGTTATTTCCGTGCCTTTTGTGGCTGGGGGCTGTGTTTTCTTTGCCGCTTCAATTGCTTCTTTGAGATTTGCTTCTTTCATGAAGCTTGCACCTTTTATTCCAAGATTTTTGGCTTCCTGAATAAGCTCCGCTCTTGTTGGATTCTTCGGCGCGGTCGCAGGTATCCCTGTTACTGTCGGCGTGGTTGGTGCGGGTTTTGTTCCCTTTTTCCCGTTAATAAAATTGACGGCTTCCTCATCTACCGGGGCAAAGAATGAAAGAGCGCCTAACTCCTTTTTCTTGTCCAGCGCGATAAGCTGTTCCGCAACTTTCGATGTTATGTCATTGTAAACCGTTCCAGAAGTGTAAAGCCTTGAGCCGCTGTGATAAAACTCCGTCATGCATAAAAATTTCATTTATATCTCCTATTGACTTAGAATGAAAACTGCGCGGGTGTAATCACCCGCGCTTATTTGGTTATTCTCTTGGCTGTCCCGATCCGGGTTCCAAGAAAGCCGTAATGCCTGCCTGCGCCGCCGCTAAAGCGGCTCTCACGTACCTTTTGTGCGTCTTCGGCATTGATAAGAGCGCGAAGTTACCCGCCTTCGGGTTTGTGACAGTGGTTCCTGTCACAAGGTCTGTGAAGATCGCATTATCATCGCTGTGCTGAAGCTTCGGGGTTACGCTTCCAGTAATATCGGAAGCCGCGTAAAACACGACAGTAGCCTCGTGCTGTTCACCTGTGCGGTGGCTCTGCATCGCGGCACGGGGATCAATGGCTTCAAAATCAAGCACATTGTCTGAACCTGTGTCAGTTACTGTTCCAAATCTGCTGTTATAATCAGTCATTGTTTTTTTCTCCTTACACCGCGGCGGGAACTTCGCTTTCGTTCTCGCTGATTGCGTCCCAGGGGCGTACTGGTATACCGACGATTCTCGGTACTAAACCAAAGTTTTCAATCTCGCTTATTGTGATATTGGCGTTTCCTTTGTCCCATGCGGCGGCTTCAATCTGCCCGTATACGCTGGGCGAAACAAACAGAACGGCGTTTCCACCTCCGGGCGTGGGCAGGAAAGGCTTACATCTCAATATCAGCGTCTTCGGGTCAAAGTGGTGTGGATCGTCCGGGTCTGCGGCTATGTTACATATCCGCATGAAAGCCCGCGATGTTCCCTCCACAATTCCGGCGTTAATTGAGTACTGCCTTACCCACACATCATGGAAGCCTTTGCCGTCAGGCGCGGGGCGGTTCAACATTCCTCTGTCCGTGTTGGAAAGTCCGGGGCTGGTGTGCTTGCCGTAAATAAAGTGGAAGCCTTTTTTCCCGAATTCAAATAGCCATGCGCTTGTAAGCCCCGTACCTGTCCCCCCTGCGGAGAAGACGTAGTTTTTCGGGTCTACAAGATTTTTTCTTTCTGTCAGGGCTTTGAATGCTTTACTGTCGCCCGCGTTCTTCGGGTACAGTATGCGCTTATTAAAATCCTGCATGATACCTTCAAGGTTTATGGTGTCGTAGGTGTCCCGCGCTTTGTACGGGTCATCTGCGAATTGCAGGATTTTGTCCGGCACTTCGCTTTCACCTTCATAAATCTTGACCGGCTCTTTCAGAATGTCAGCCGTTCCGCCAACTGCGGGAATACCCGTGTTGATCTCTGTGAATTCGCCACCTTCAAGGTGCTTTGCCCTTAATTCTTCGGTGTGCGATCCGTGTGTAGTGGGGAACCATGTTACTTCGTCAAGGAATGCGTTTCTCTGTTGGAAGTCTGCAAGAAGGTTCCCGGTTTCCACATTGCCAGCCGCTTTATTGGCTTCTGCCAAAGTATACGGCTTGTTTTGCGTTAAAATCGCCATGTTAGTTACTCCTTCAAAAACAAATTGTTTTTGCTCGGGGGACACTTCGGCTCAAAGGATTTATTTAATCCTCTGCGCCCTCGGGTCCCCCTCATTGTGTAACTAACATGGCAGGATCACTTATCGGTACTGATCAATACCTTACGATCTCCCCCATGCCAATCATGCCGGGTCTCCTTGATAGCACATCGCGCCGATAGAGTGTCTCCACTCTACCTAGCTAATGCTGGTAGGTGGCAGTTCATTTCTGAAACTGCCTGTTATAATAAAACATTATAACCAAATAAAAATTTTGTCAAGCACTTTTTTTATCGCCGTATTTATTTTTAAAATCATCGCTGTAGGTGTTCATCGGCTTTGTTTCCCCTGTTGTTTGATTCGTTTGCTTTGTGTCTTGTGTTGTTGTTTGTGTTTGTATGGTTGTCGATGTGTTTGTTTGCTCTCCTTGTTTTTCTTTGGCGGCAATGCCATCCATTACTTCATCAAGTATTCCTGCCATTATTTATTCCTCCTGTTTCCGTAGTGCTGATTAAATTGGTCGCTCTTTGGGAGCGCGTCTTTCTTGTCTTCGGGTTTCCCAGAGCTTGCCTGCGGTATTGGCGGCTCTTTATTCCCTGCCTTCCAAATGTCAGCCAGTCCTCGGACAAATGCGATACTGTACAACATTCCGCTTTGGTTTAATTCTTTTACAAGCTCTTTATCTCCTAGCGCAATTAATGCCCGTTTAAAATACTCCTTCGTCTCGGTTACGGTTTTTTCATCGCCGATGTCTTTTAGTAACCTGTCTTCAAATGTGTCCGCGAGAGTTTTCTGCCTTAATATTCCAGCTTCGCTTGCGCTTTTGATTATGCCTATGTATTGTCCGTACACCTGCTTGGCTTGGCTCCTTGTCAGCCCTATACTCTTAAAAAAGTCTGCCAGCCCTTTAACTGCCGCAGTCTTGGCTTCATCGGTATCGTTGCTGGGGATTAATTTGGGGTCTATGCCGTACTCCTCTGATGTTTTTGGAATATCCATGCGTTTAAGGAATACGTCAATTTCCTCTGGCTTTGCGTCTTTACTTGGAAATACTACCGCGTTTTGCAGGTTTTTCTTGTTGGTAAAGAATTCGTCGAATACATCTCCTAGCTGTTTGTCCTTCAGCTCCCGAAGTCCGTCCTTGTGTTTTTCCCGCGTCTCTTTTGTTAATTGCGCTCCCCACCAGCCTTTCCATTCCTCGTCTTCTTCTGGCGATGTTGCTGGATTTGGGTTTTGATCAGTGTTAGCTTTTGATGTTTCCTGCTGGTTTTTCGGCGTAGTATCCGATTCATTGTTTTCTTTTTGTTCTACAAAGTGCCTCCTTCCTCTTGATTATTTATAATTAATTCAAGGTCTCTGTCATTCGCGTAGTGTACGCGGCTGGCTGTATCCTGAAATAAATTATGCGGGTGTATAATGCCTATCTTCCCAAGTAGCCGATTACAAAAGCCCATTAATAACGGGTCTATCTCCTTTGCGTCCATAGAGAAGTAGCGGCATTCATTCAATATCCATGTAAGGATATTTTTGCCGTCATCGGTATCAAATACCCTGCGGAATACTTTTCGTTCTTCCTGCTCCAGTTTAGCTTCTTCCTGCATTTCTTTGGTTATATCCATTACATTGCTCCTTCCGCCTGTTGCATCATTTCGGGCGGTATTTTACTCACATTAGCGAGAGCTTTACTGCCGACTTCAAGTCCCTGCATTTGCATGGCTCTTTGTTGCATAGCTTGTTGCTGTTGGACGCGAGCCTGTCTCATTCTCTCTACATCCGCCATGTCTACAACAATTCTCTTATCTAATCCATGCGCGTCTGCAATGTTACGGGCGTACTGGTCAAAATTGATATTGTCCAGTATTTGCGGGTTAAGCTGTACGAGTGCCGCAATCTCCATTATTGCTTGCTGACTGCTCCCGAGTAGCAAGTATTTACGTTGCATCATTGCCAGCGGACTGATCATGTCTAACCGCAAGTGCCTGTCCCTCTGGTAAAGGCTGTCTGGCGGTCTTGGTATTCGTCCGCTTAACAATTCAATGCTGAATAAATCTTCTAACATAGGTTCAAGGAATTCCGCTGATAAACGCCCGTAAAAAGCAGACATGAGGGCGGCTTTCTCTCCCTGTATGCCTGCTACTTCCGTAGCAGTCTTCTGCTTCTCCATGTTTTGGCTCAATATTAGGAAAAAGTCCGTGTAATAAGCTTCGTTAATTGACTTCTGTAACCTTGCGAGGTCGTCCATCATTCCTTGCGGGTTTCCTACTGAAGGCATAAATGCAAAATCTTCACCGGGGCGTATACTCGTTACTCCGTTCGGCTTTAGGTTAATTCTGCCGTTCAATCCTTCTGTCGCTTTAATTGGCGGTCTACCCATAGATTGTTCAAGCCTCGATAAATCGCTCCTTACGCTGTTTGCCTGCTTTATGTCCGGCAGTTCCATTGTTCCGGGGCTGTTTGTCCCCCATACTCCTCCGTCAAGGTTACGGCTCCATCTCCAACAAAAAAACGGTTTAAGTTGAAAGTAGCCGTCCATGATGGCTTTCTCGCGGTCTATGTCCGCCCAATAGACCGTATAATAATCCTTGCTCTGCGGGCGGTCTATGTCTATGTCGTATCGGTCTACCGGAAGCATTGCTTGGGTAAACTTCCACAGCTTCATGTTTCCTTTGTCGTATGCTTCTTTAATGTTCTTGGGAAGGTTCTTTGCTCCAAATATTGAAGCCGCCCTGAATGCATCTATCCAAAAATCTCTGAATAAAACGTCAACTTCGCCGTATGGGTTTTCGTCAATACAACAGTATTTCAAATGCTGGGTTTTATATGAGGGTATACGGCGAATTACATCGTCCTCACGGGTCATTATCGCTGTTCCAAAGTCGGCACAGCATTTAACAAAAGTTCTTCCTTCATCATAAAAATTGGATTTCTGCGTCTGCCTGTACATTTCTTTTTCCGCATACTGTAGCCAGTCCGTTTCCTCTCTTGTCATGTCCTCGATGTCTTCCAGTGCGGCTTTGAACCATGCTTGGTTTCTTGCGAAACTGTAGCCCTGTATTCCATCCGCGAGCGTGTTACTGGCTTTTATCGCCGTTGTGTCGTATATGTTGATCGTATCTTCAGGCTTCTGTGCCGCGTCCGGTTCGTCCTGCCAGTTCATGTCGGGATTAATATATTTCGCCGTCTGCTTCCAGCATTGATCCATGTTTGAGCGGTTGTCTTTTATCTGCCGTTGTATTTTGATAAGTCTTTCAAGGCTTGACTTTGCAATACGCGGGGTCTTATTTTCTTTTTCCTGTTCCTGTTTTACATAAACCTCCTAACAATAATCATCCGGCTCCCAGCCTACAGTTGCGTTCTGGCTACTAGTCTGTTCTGGTATTCCTTTCTCTCTTCTGTTGAAGATATACCAGCTCCCCATTAAAAAACAAACCACAAGATCGTCATGATCTTGCTCGGTCTCCGCTTCGTACTTGGTACGTCTTGTGTTTTCGTTAATTTTGCCTTTGAATTTCAATAACTGCTTTTGAAAATCCTCATTCCATCTGCCGGGGGCTACCCTCAACCTGCCCTGTTCTAACATCACCTTGCCCGCGTCAACAAGGTCTTTTTTGGGTACGCTGATATTCTCTATCACCTTTGCACCTGAAAGTACACCGTTACTGCCGGGAAACACCTTGCCAAATTCCGCATAATGTTGTTTATGGGTCTCTCCTCCGCTAAATATAATCGGTATCGGGTAAAGTCCGCGCTTTCGTATTAACTCGACTGCCGCTTCTCCTACACCTGTACCGTCTACAATGAGGTCTGTACTCATTCTTAGTTTAGGGTTTTGCATTATCGAGGCAAGGCGATCCGCCTGTTCTTCGTAGCCTAGTCCCTGATATTTTTCTATTAGTTTAATGTCATAATAATGGATTACTCTGTCTGGAGTTTCGAGGATCTTGTTACCATCTACCAATTGGGCGTTATCGTGAAATAACATCAGCGCGAACGGGTCACGCTTCTTTCCAAAATCGGCTACAAGGATATATTCCCTCATTTATGCGGACTTCCTTCTTTTATTTCTGTTATTCTCCGCTCTAGTTACCCATCTACAATTTGATGGTTCGTAGTTGCCGTCATTATCTATACGGTCTATTTCCAGATTTTCGGTGTAGCCGTTTGCCATTGCCCATTTCATGAAGGGGATAAACTCGTGCCATTCAGGACATACTATGACACCGCGTCCGCCATAATGTTTCCAACCTGTAGCCTTATAATCACTACAACGGCGGTTCATATGATCCCATATTCTAAAAAGTCTTGATTTTGACATTCCATGAGTAGGTCTTATATTTTTAATTATTTCTTTTTGCTTACAACCGCATGAAGTTGTCAATCCAGAACGGAGACTTTGCCCTCGAACAATTCTTATTTTTCCGCAATTACACAAACATCTCCAGAGAGCTTGTCTGTTTTTTGTGTTTCCTGCGTATTCAACAACTTTCAATCTGTCAAAGATTTGACCTGTTAAATCAACCCTTACAAATTCCTCCTGTTTAATTCTACCATGCCTTTATTACATTGTCAAAGGTTCCGCTTCCCCTATGTCGTCAATAATCAGCGGTTCCGCCATGCTGTTCATCATTCTTTCTATTTCGTCATATCCAAACACCTGATCTTCCGGTTCTGTGAATTGTACGCCATATTCCTGCTGGTACATCAATGAACCCATTTCCCCAAGATTGAATTCCTGCTCCTCGTGTTTCTTATGCCGGGGCGAATAAAATCCTGTAATACCTTTCTCCGCGCATTTCTCCCTGTACAACTCCTCTGGTTCTGCCGGGATAAGCCTGCTCTCTATGTTTACAACTTCCCAAGGACTTTTAACCTCGTACCGTTCCCACTTCTTATTATTCATCGCTTCATAGAAAAAGCCAAACCTGCCGTGCGGGGTACTGATCAATATCAATTCACATTCAGGGTTATCGGTCAGCATGGGTATCACCCCTGAACGGTAAACTATATCTTCAATCCGGCTGGCTTCGTCAAGCAGTATCAGTCTCGGTGCGCTCGGACCACGTGCGGCTTTTTCTGTAGCTGGTACTACCATGATCCAGCTTCCGTTTGCCAACGTTACTAGTCTGTCACTGTCTCGCTCTATCTTTGGGTATTGAGGGTCATGGGCTATAAAGTCTTTAACTTTCTCCATGTCTAAAAACGCCTGATACTCCGTAGCCGCTAATATTAATGATACGCTTCCCGGGTAATATTTGGCTATATGGCAGGGCTTCGCGCTGACAATGGTACTCTTGCCCGCCTGTCTTGCTCCATTTATCGCTTTTCTTTTACGTGGGCTGTTGAGTATGGCTTTCTGCCATTCATAAGGCTTAAATCCAAGACCGCGTACATAGTGGTATGGCGAAATTGTATAAAGTAGTTCCATTGCTTCATTCTTTGTAGCCTGTAATTTTTTCAAGTTCACCGATTATTCGCTCCCTTTCTTCCGGTGAGGCGTTAGCCTTCTGTAAAACAACCGTCTTTAAGTCCACTAATTGGGTATTGTTGGTAATGTTTATCAATGGTTTTGTATCGCTTCCGTATATAAAATCAAGCATTTGTTTGATAGTGGTAAAATCCCCTTGTTTAACTGCTTTCTGCGCCGCTGTCAAAAATGAATATCTTAATAAAGACACTTGATCAAATTCTGATTTTACCAAGCTTTTAACTTTTTCCGGCGTGTAGTGCAATATCTCTAACAAAATTTTTTGCGTATCTGCCTTGCTAAGGTTCGCTTCTTTCGCTATTTTCTTTACTAAATTCGGTTTTCTTCCGCCTCCTTTTCCCCTGTTTGGTTGCTTCGATAGTGGCACTGCCTTGCCTTGGAGTTGTTTGGGCATTGGCATGGCTTACCCCTTTTTTGTCTGATTATTGTCTAGATAATCCATTTGGTCTACTTCTTTAAAATCTATGTCTAATCCCTTAAAAAACAGGTCTGAATTTCCGGTAGATCTTATACACTTATAGATATTACCCATGAACCAGCCTTCTTATTACAATAAAATGTCCAGCCAGCGCGGCGTTTTTACCCTAAAATAATACAGCGCAAACGCCGCGATTTTAGCGGCTATTATCACCGCCGCTATCGTCAGTAATATCCGCGTCAGCTTTTTTTCCGCCGCTAAGTCCTGCCTCGATTTGTTTAACTCCTTCGATAAGCTCTCGCACGATTTTATCGTATTCAGCAAAGAGTTCTGCAAGTCGGTCGATATTGCCTGATAATGATCCCGCTGTTTTTTCGATAACGTCAAGTCGTCTTTCAGCTCGGTCAATGATTGCAATAAGTTCGCGCTGTGCGTTTTGGCTTCGTTCAACTGCAACTGAATGCTCAATGAGAGGTTTATTAACCTCTGATCCAACTGTTCTGCATCCTGACAGTAGACCGGCTGATAAAATAAGAAAACCAAGAACAAAAAGCCCAAAAATAAAAAAACTTTTTTCATTCATACTACCTCCTATACTCGTCTGTATCTTATCGCGTACCCCTTGTTGTGCTTCGCAAAGTCTGCAGGGGTGTATACGTTTTTGAAACCATCTTTATCGCCTGTCAGGTGGTTTTTGTACGGATCATTAATCAGCAAATTGTCTCCGTCCGCTCCCACTATAAGCACGATATGCCCGGCAATGGGGCTAATTTTACCTGTGGCGTTTTTGTTTTCGGGGTATTTCATAGACGTGTAAACTGGCGAGCCATTTTTAAGATCACTGATAATTTCTTCACGCTCAATATTTTCATCATAATATACTACTTTTTTGCCGTATATTTCATTGATAGCAAATACCATAACACCAGCCCATTCTGGCGCAGGGATTTTAGTATTAAAATATTGTCGATAATATTCTACCACAAACGGATTATGTTCAATGTAATATTTAAGTTTGTCCTCTGGCTGTTTATATTCCTTAATTTGCATTATCGGTTCAAGCCCGAATTTACCAATAACCAATCCCGCTACCATGCTTGTTACTTGGCAGGTACTGTATGGGTCTATCTCGTTATTTAGCTGACTGTAATAATCTTTTCTGTCTGGGCATAAATCAATTTTTACACGCTCCTCCTATTTTCCTACTGTCCCCGATATGTTTGTATTTGCCGTGGCGTTAATGTTGCTGTTAATATTCAGACTTGCCTTTTCTATCATTTTGCTTAATGCGTCAATTAAAATATTTCCACCGATAAAAAGAACCGCCGTCCCTCCCCATATTCCGAGCAGGACAGGCATCCATGTAAATAAAGGTGGGTTTTGTCTATTTAATACTTGGTAAAGTACATAGCATACAATCGCCGTTGTTACCAGCCATACCCAAAATGCGCGGGAAGTTAATTTGATTAGGAATACTGAAATTGAAAATCTTTTTTGTTGTGCGGTTTCTATTATTGCGCCGTCGTTTCCGTGTACACTTCGCTCCTCATGCCTTCGATTATCTCATCGAATTTTTTACTGTTTATACCGCATTGTACCATTGTACTGATTAATCTGTCAATGGTTTCTTTGCGTTCTTTCTTGGTGTATTTTGTCCAGCTTTTTAGTATGCCTGCGGCAAGCGGGTTCCCCTTTTCGTCATGCGCCACATTATCCGGTATGTCGTATACCGTTTTTGCCGTCCCCCATCTAAGCCCTTCCTTTGTTTCTACTACATACCTAAACCGTTCAAATCCCGCGCCGATGTCTCTTTTTATAAAGTCCCTAAATTGTTCAAAGTTCTTGGCATTATAACTGTGCGTTCCGCTTGCCCAAAATTCCTGTAGTAATGCGTGAAAAGCACGGTTTTGCGCTTCGGTCGGCGTGTCCGCTTCTACCGCGTCATAGTACCTGCCCACTATCAGATCATCGCCCGTGAATGTTCCGTCTCCTGTGCAGAGTATACGCATTACAGTCTCCTTCGATTACACCATTCAGTTCCGCCAAAAAAATTACCATTACAATAAAAATCTTTGTTAATTTCGTTTTTCACTTTATTCCTCTCCATGTTACTGGTTTAATTCCAGTTATTTGCTGGGCATAAGCCAATTTATCGACAAGCTGTTCCTTCGTCAGCTTCCTTTTGTGGTACTCCTTTGCAAAGTACCTAAACAAACTAAAATTATCATGTTTCATAAAATCCTCCTGCTAAAATGGTATTTCATCTCTAATGTTATCCGCTATCTGCAACGGCTTAATAAAATCGTTTCTCCTGTAAATACTTTTTATGTCTTCTTTAGTTGGCACTCCTTCTTTTTGGTACTCTTGACAACATTCAAACCGCATGCTTGGTAACTGTTTGCAAAGCTCACATTTTCCCCTGCCTGTACCAAAACAAAATATTGGTTCGCAAATTTGTGAACCATATTGTACTTTATAGCACTTAAAACATTTTTCAATATTATTCAGCGTTAAACAAAATTTCGCGTCTTCTGGATTAGTAGATCGGTAAATTCCTGCTTCTGGTTTTGCGCCGCATTTCCAGCATTTATACGTTTCATAATGCAATTTAATTCCGCAGTCGGGATTAGAACAGCGTATATAACAATAAACTTTTTTTTCTTCCTCTGCGTTTTTATCGCCTTCTTTCCCTCTCAATTCATTTCTCCTTCTTAAACTGGCTGTCAAGCGCATCATCGTCAAAATATCTTTCTACGCCTGTTTTCAAAAAACCTGCCAATGATCCGTATGGCGGTGGGTCTGTGTAATTACTCCCTGCCTCTTGTTTATGCCATGCGTAATTGCCTATCGCGTTTTTTATTTCTTCCCATGTGTAGTGTTGCATGGTGCGTAGTATTTCTGACGTGTCGGCAGGGCGCATTATTATGTCCCTGCATTCGGGTTTAAGTTTCCGCTCGTTCCAATATGCTTTTGCTTTGATAAAAATAATTGTACCGTCATCTTTCGAGGCTAATTTGATTTCGGGCGGCGGTTCCGGCGGTTTTGGATTTTCTTGAACAGGTAAATCCAAAAAAACAGGTTCTTGTTCTTCTGTTTCTTTTTTTTGTTTATTTATATTTGTTATATCTTGTAATGTTTGGTGCTCATTTTTGGACAGGGGGGGTGTCCATTTCTGAACAGGGGGCGGGTCATTTTTGGACAGGGGGGTGTCCATTTCTGAACAGGGTATATCTTCCTCTGTTTTGCTGTTTACTTCGCAAATATAGAGTTTCCTCGTACTTTCTGATTCAAAGCGGCTTTTTAAATAACCAGCGTCAATGAGTTCTTTAATCTGCCGTCTAGCAGTAGATACTGATTGTGTCCCCGCAAGGAATTTGTTGCTTGCCCAGCAGTATCCAGTCTTGTATGAAAGCCGCGCTATTTTCCCGTAAAGTATTTTCGCCCCGTCGCTAATACGATCGTCTTCAAGTATGTCTCCGGGAATTGTTATCTCTCTGAAATCGTTTTTTACAAAATACCTCCCAAATAAAAATTCTTTTTTGGTTCCCAGTCATTAGGCGGCGGGACAGGCGGATCAGCGATAACAATCATTGGATCATCTTCTGGTATTATTACTTTATGCGCCCATTTTTTTAGGGCGTACTTACATGTAAATAATGCCCAATCTTTATCGCCTTTATACCTAATCCATACCGCCCCATTATCAGGATACGCCTTACCCGTGCGCTTCTCATACGCTTGCGGGGTTTCGTAGTCAGGGATTTTCGCAATGTTATTTTCACAGTACGGACAATCGCTAATAAATAAGAATGGTTTATCAGCCCATGTCGTTCCATTTTCTAATAACGTTGTTTTAAAGCCCGGCTCAAACACGCTCTCGCAATTTTTACAGTAGTATTTCATATCTCCTCTGCTATTTCCCATTCGGGTTTTGGTTTGCAGTCTAACGCAACTTCACTTGTAGGTTTGTTATAGGCTAGACATATTTTTCCTTTCTTCTTTTTACAATCATTACAACAATGATGTTTGTTGATGATCGGAATGTGTATTTCCATTGTGTTTTTCATTATTTACCCTCCAATAATTCTGGATTGTCATGGACACAATAAGCTATGCCCCAATCCTCATCTGTAAAATCAACGCCGCATTCACGGCATTGATTACATTCTGATCGCTCATGCTTATAAGCAGGCTTACAATCATTGCAGTAATTCCCGCACCGTCGTAAATCATCAAACCCACATCCACATTTCCAACGATCATTGCAAAGCCCGTTATATCCGTTTGTTTTCAGATAATCAACGATGATTTTATCGATTGCAGTCATTTCGGTCTCCAGTCATCATCGGGCTTGCCAAAGGGGGTGCAAGCGCAGATTATCGGTGCATCCATTCTGCCATCACAAAATTCTTTGGCAAACTTAAAATCACTTGCTTTGTAGTAAGGATTATCAGCATTAGAAATGTAATAAACCGCGCTGTCATCCGGCACATCCTTACCGTACTCCTCTTTAAACTGCTCCGGAGTGGGGTGCTTGCGGTGATAACATTCACAATTAGGGCATTCTCTAAATTTATTTAGAGTTTCAATACAGCCAATATCCCCTGTAAACTGGGAACAATAAAAATCTTTGTTAATTTCGTTTTTCATTGCTTACACTCCTCATTTTTCTCTACATTTGTTGTCTCGTGTATCATTTTGATAAACTCAATATATTGCCGATACTCTGTTATTTGCACATCATCAAAATCATTTTCTTTGCCTATCCTTAGACCAGCTTCTCCCAGCCAATCATCTATTGATAAAGACTGACAACCGATGTCTATACGATCTTCGCCCCAATAAGATAAAGGATAAAATGATCCTATGATGTAAATTATTTTCGGCTTCGCTTCGTTTCCGATTCTGGCTTCGTCCCCGATACTGGCTCTGCCCCCGATACTGACTCCGTTTCCGATACTGGCTCCGTATCCGATACTGGCTCCGTTTCCGATACTGGCTCCGTTTCCGATACTGGCTCTGTTTCCGATACTGGCTCTGTTTCCGATTCTGGCTCCGTCCCCGATACTGACTCCGTTTCCGATACTGGCTTCGTATCCGATACTGGCTTCGTATCCGATACTGGCTCCGTCCCCGATACTGGCTCTGTCCCCGATACTGGCTCCGTCCCCGATACTGGCTCTGTCCCCGATACTGGCTCCGTATCCGATACTGGCTCTGTCCCCGATACTGACTCTGTTTCCGATTCTGGCTCCGTCCCCGATACTGACTCCGTTTCCGATACTGGCTTCGTTTCCGATACTGAC
>JAITUY010000160.1 GCA_031286095.1 Treponema sp.
AGTCTTGCGTTTTTTCAGGCTATAAGCCTGCGAACGCGGACTTTAGTCCGAAAGTTCGACAAAACCGCGTTTTTTATATGAAGTTGTTCAGAAACTGAAGTTTCCGAACAACTCTATTATAGACTCGTATCGAAGTTACGCGACTACCAAAAAATCGCATTTTTGCAACATGCGAACCGTAGGTTCGTTGGCGAAAAAACGCAAGGTCTGCGTTCATAAAGCAACCGGCTTTATGGATAAACATTAGACTTGTTCAATAACTTCATTTTTCAAACAACTTCCTTAAATATAACACATTTTAGCGCCCGTGGCAATGTTTATATTTTTTCCCGCTACCGCATGGACAGGGATCGTTACGGCCAACTTTTGGCTTGCCGCGGACAACAGTCGCGCCTTCAGGAACGCTTGCTGTGTTTACCGGACGCGAGGCGGACGAATTTACGCCTAAAGCGTCAAACGCGCCCATACTGCTATGGCTTGTTTGAATCGCGCCTGTGGAACGGCTTGCCGGTCTGCGCTGTCCTCCTTCCGCTGTTTGGATACGGATAAGGTGAAGTCTGCCGGCGATTTCCTGCCGTATTTCCTCGATCATTGTCTCAAAAATACGGTAACCTTCTACCTTGTACTCGGTAAGCGGGTTTTTTTGCGCATAATGCCGCAGGTACACCGCCTCGCGCAGGGCTTCCATGTTTTCAAGATGATCCAGCCATTTGCGATCAACGGAATTAAGATAATTTTCGCGGATAATCACATTTAAGTATTCAGGTCCGATAAGGACCGACTTGTCGTCAATATCTTTTTCAAGATCGGCTATTATGCGTTTTTCCAAAAGTTCTGTATCCCTGAATTCGCCGTCGTCCGCCACAAGATGATAGCCGAATGTTGCGCGCAGTTTTTCTGTCATTTCCTTGATCGCGGTGTTTAAATCTCGCCTTTGCGAATAATTAAATTCATCGATAATGTCGCCTACCATTACGGCGGTGGAATCGTTTACCCTCTTTTTCAAGTCCTGATCAACAAGTATCGCGTCCCTCTGCTCATAAATGTATTTTCTCTGCTGGTTAAGCACATCGTCGTATTCCAAAAGATGTTTGCGGATTTCAAAGTTGCGCTCCTCTACTTTTTTCTGCGCGTTTTCTATGCTTCTGTTAAGCAGAGGGTGAAAAATTGGCTCTCCGCCCGTCATACCGATTCTGGACATGATGTTTTTCATTTTTTCGCCGCCGAAAAGCCGCATAAGCTCGTCGTCCATAGAGATAAAAAATTTGCTCCTTCCGGGATCGCCCTGCCTGCCGGAGCGGCCGCGAAGCTGGTTGTCGATACGTCTGCTTTCGTGGCGTTCCGTTCCTATCACATAAAGACCGCCAAGAGATTTTACTTCTTCATAATCTTTTTTCCATTTTTCGTATTCATCGCGGAAAACTTCCTCGTACTGTTCCGGCGCGGCGTTTGTGCCTGCGCGTCTGCGCGCGCGGAATTCGGGATTTCCGCCAAGTTTAATGTCCGTGCCGCGCCCCGCCATGTTAGTTGCAATTGTAACCGCACCTTTCGCTCCGGCTTCGGCTATAATCAGCGCTTCGCGCGTGTGGTTTTTGGCGTTCAAGACTTCATGACGGACGCCGCGCCGCGTAAGAAGGGCGGAAATATGTTCGGATTTTTCTATAGAGACCGTCCCTACAAGCATGGGCTGACCTTTTTTATTAGCCTCGGCAATCTCATCGCACAGCGCCTTGTCCTTGTCCGACTCGTTAAGATAAACGACATCATCTTCGTCTATACGCGCGACGGGCAGGTTTGTAGGAATGACAACAACGTCAAGATTGTAGATTTTATTGAATTCTACAGCCTCGGTGTCCGCCGTCCCCGTCATGCCCGATATTTTTTTGTACAGCCTGAAATAATTTTGGAAAGTAATAGTCGCAAGAGTGCGGTTGCGCTGGGCGATTTTAATGCGTTCTTTCGCCTCTATCGCCTGATGAAGTCCGTCCGAATAGCGTCTGCCGTGAAGAATACGGCCTGTAAATTCATCAACAATTTGAACTTCGCCGTCCTGTACGACATAATCAACATCAATGTGAAAAAGCTTATGCGCTTTTAACGCCTGGGTAAAATAGTGAATGTACTCAAAATTTTCCTCGTCTACAATCGCGCCCTGAATAAGGTTTCGCTTTTGAAGAATCTCCTCAATTTTTGCAAGCCCTTGATTGGAAAAAGAAACGTTTTTATTTTTTTCGTTGATCTTATAATCGCCGGAAACAACTTCGCCCTGCGTTTCATCGGGATATTCGCCGTTTTCTTTTTTTTCAATTTCGCGCAAACTGCCAATCAGCTTATCAACTTCGGCAAACTTAAAAGTGTCGTCCTCGGCGGCTCCGGAAATAATCAACGGAGTGCGCGCCTCGTCAATTAAAATAGAGTCGATTTCGTCTACGATACAAAAATTATGCCCGCGCTGAACTCTGCTTTCCATACTGCGGTGCATGTTGTCGCGCAAATAATCAAAACCAAATTCGTTATTTGTTCCGTATGTAATATCGCAGGCGTAGTTTTCCTTGCGCTGGGCGTTGTCCATGTTGGAAAGAATCGTCCCTACAGTTATGCCTAAATAGGTAAAGATCGGCCTCATCCACCCGGTGTCTCTGCCCGCAAGATAATCGTTTACAGTAACAACATGAATCCCGTCTCCTGGGATAGCGTTAAGGTACGCGGGCGCGACCGACATAAGAGTCTTGCCTTCGCCAGTTTTCATCTCTACGATTTTTCCCTGATGAAGAACAACCCCGCCTAGTATCTGCACGTCAAAAGGGCGCTCGCCAAGACAGCGTTTTGCCGCCTCGCGCGCCAGCGCAAACGCCTCGGGCAAAATGCTGTCCAGACTTTCGCCGCCGCGGTAACGCTCGCGGAAAAGCGCGGTCATTTTCGGGTATTCTTCCGCCGGAAGTGACGCCGCCCACTCTTCTTTATCGTTTACCGCTTTAACTATGGGTTGCATGGCTTTTAAGTCGCGTTCCTGCTGGGAGCCAAACAGCGCCTTGATAAGTTTTTCTAGCATGAGATAAGTTTAGCGCAAAAAAAAGGAATGGGCAATCGGATCAGCGTATATACACAACCCGTGTCCTGATTTATACTGATCCTATGCCGCTTTTGACCGTTTCTCATCTATATAAACGCTTTAATCTTGAGGCTGGATTTTTTGCCCGCTACGGACGTTTTGTAAACGCGGTAAACGACATTTCATTTTCGATTGGGAAAAACGAGGCTTACGGACTTGTCGGCGAATCCGGGTGCGGAAAGACCACTACGGCGCGTCTGCTTGTGCGAATGTATCAGGCGGACAGCGGGGAAATAAAGTTTTATCACGGGGACAAAGCGGTAGCGGTAGCCGGTTTGCAAAAAGAAGCTCTGCGTCAATACCGCGAGAAGGTGCGTTATGTGTTTCAGGACCCGGCGAGATCGCTTAATCCAAGAATGAGCGTTTATGAGGTTTTAGTCTCCGGTTGCAGACGCCCGTTGAAAAAGCGCGGCGTAAAAGAGAATGAACTTCGCCTTAAAGCCGCGGACATTCTGGAAGAAACGGGGCTACAGTCAGGCGATCTTGAAAAGCGCCCGTCCGAGTTTTCCGGCGGACAGCGTCAGCGCATTTCCATAGCCCGCGCCCTTTTAATGGAGCCGGAACTTTTAATCTGCGACGAAGTTGTCTCCGCCCTGGACGTTTCCGTTCAGGGGCAGATTCTCAATTTGTTATACGACATTCGTCAAAAAAGAAATATTTCCTTTTTATTCATCGCGCACGATTTAAAAGTAGCGTGCTATTTTTGCGACCGCATCGGCGTAATGTATAAGGGTGAATTGATGGAAGAGGCTCCCGCTGAAAACCTGTACCGGGACGCGCTGAACCCGTACACAAAACTTTTATTCTCGTCCGCCGCCGGAACCGCCGGAGTTTCTGAAACGGACGGCGCAAAGGAAACGCGCAAACAAAATACAGCGCAGATTGAAAGCGCGTCATGTCCCTTCGCGCCACGTTGCCCGCAGGCGAATGAGCGCTGTTTCCGCGAACATCCAGCGCTGACGCAGGCGGGCGAGGGGCATTTGATACGGTGTTTTAATTACACCGCCGGATTATAGGCGACAGCACACAATGGACTTGTTCGACAACTGCGAACCTTCGGTTCGAGTTGGTTGTCTCATGTCAGCTACGCTGACCAGTCTTGCGGTTTTTCAGGCTATAAGCCTGCGAACGCGGACTTTAGT
>JAITUY010000162.1 GCA_031286095.1 Treponema sp.
TACTATCTGCGCCCGTGTTTTTAAATGCATCGGCGTATTAGTGCCTGCCGCATATTCTGTTAATATCTGCTCCTGTCTTTTGCTTAATTCCACTCTCGTCGCGCTTTTCCATGGCATACATTTATCCCTCCCTTTTTATTATCGGTCTTTCAAAGATTTTATAGAGAGGTTATTTACGCCAGGCTGTACTAGTTAAAGAAGAAGGAAGGACACCCTCTCGCAGAGGCGCAGAGTTTTGGTACAATAGATTTTCGTTATAATAACGATAATTTGAGTATTAAGATAAAAAATAAGATTTTAATTAATATATCTTATTATGGAAAAATCCTGAAATTACCATAATAATCCCTCAAACAACAACTCTGCGCCTTTGCGTCTCCGCACCTCTGCGAGAGGTCTTTTCCGAAACTATTTAATTGTTATAAGCACCCCGTCTATAGTGGAGCGCCCTGTAAGCGCCATTATGAGTCTGTCCATGCCTAGCGCTACGCCGGAACAACACGGGAAATTTTCAAATATTTTATAGAAATCGTGATCCACATTGTGCCGGACAAGGGCGGTTTTTTCTTTTTCTGCGGATTCATTCTTAAAAAACTCCTTCACTTTTTGCGGGTCTGTTTCTTCTGAATAACAATTCGCAAGTTCTATCCCGTTATAGTACAGTTCCCACCGTTCAACCGTTCTGCCGTTATCTGATTTTTTTGCAAGGCATGGGACAAAGGCGGGGTAATCAGTCAGGGCGACAGGCTTTTGCGTTTTTAATTTAGGTTCTACGGCGTGAATAAAGATTAAATCGTAAAGAACGCCCGACGGCAGATTCGGCATTGGATCAAGCCCAAGCTTTCGCGCCTGTGTTTCTAGCCCGCCTTCTTTTCCCGCCTCGGTAAAAAGGTCAAAACCAGCCCACTTTTCAAAAGCCTGCGCTACCGTTATGCGCTCAAAAGGCGGATTTAAGAGAGGATTCTTCGTTTTTTGCGCAAGGAAGGCAAACAGCTCTTCCGTTAATGCAAGAGAATCCGTATAATCCGCGCCCATTGTATAGTATTCCAGCATTGTAAATTCAGGGTTGTGCAAATGACCTGTCGATTCTCCGTTACGGAAACATTTGCATATTTGGTACACGTTCGTTTTATGATGAGCGATGATCTTTTTCATCAAGATTTCGGGGGATGGAATAAGCCACAAAGGGCAACTTTCTTTTTTGCTCCCATGCGGGAAAAGACGCTTGGTTTCAAAAACTTCAAGGCAGGATTCGGGGATTAAATCGCCGCAAAGCAGGGGAGTATCCAATTCAAGATATTTTTTTTCATCGAAAAAATAACGCGCCTGCCTGATGATGAAAGCGCGTTTTTCCAGCATGTCTAAATCCATAGTATATTTTACCACTAACAACCGGCTTTTTCTCTCAAATTTACCATTGCGGAGGCTTGTTTTTTACCGTTTTTCCATCACCTTGACAACGGCTCATATTCAGTATATTATATGTTAATCAGGTCAAATTAATGAAAAAATATAATAATCTTAAAACCATAACACCAGCCTTGATCCTCAAGAGAAATTTATTCAGTTATTTAAGGCGTTCATGGATAATTTATCTGATGTTACTGCTTCCAATGGCGTTTTTTATTATATTCAGATACGTTCCCATGACAAACATCGTAATCGCTTTTAAGGATTACAATATGTTTCAGGGAGTATGGTCCGAGGGTTCGCCATGGGTAGGTTTAAAATGGTTTAAACAGGCTTTTAGCAGAAGTGATTTTTGGCTTGCTATGCGGAATACCCTGACGCTCAATTTACTGGACTTGATAGTAGGTTTCCCCGCTCCGATAATTCTCGCCCTTATCTTAAACGAATTAATATTTAAAAGTTTCAAAAAAATAACACAAACAATAATTTACCTTCCGCACTTTTTATCATGGATCATTGTATCAAGCATCGCTACAAGGCTTTTAGCGCCGACTAACGGCGTAATTAATATATTTCTTACAGATAGTTTTGGAATTAAACCTATTGACTTTCTGATGGACAGCAAAAAATGGGTTATGACTTACATACTATTCGGAGTATGGAAGGAAATGGGCTGGGGAACAATTATCTACCTTGCGGCGATTACTGGAATTAATCCTGAATTATATGAAGCCGCGGAAGTTGACGGCGCGGGACGGTGGCGGAAACTTTGGCATATTACACTTCCAGGAATAAGACCGACTATTGTAGTTTTGTTAATAATGAACATTGGACGTATTTTAGGGATTGAATTTGACCGTCCTTATACTATGGCAAACCGCGTGGTAAGAGACGTGTCCGATGTTCTTTCTACCCTTGTTTACCGCGTTGGTATTCTGTCAAATCAATTTTCATTAACCGCGGCAATAGGATTGTTTCAGTCTGTTATTTGCGTAATATTCCTTGTAATGGCGAACTCTTTTGCAAAGAAATTCGGCGAACGGGGAATTTGGTAGGGTATGGTATGAAGTTAAAACTAAAAAGCGCAAGAATAGGCGATTTAATAGTTTTTATGATATGCATAATTGTAATACTGCTTTGTGTTTTACCGATGATTAACCTTCTTGCGCAATCCTTTAGCAGTTCGGACGCGGTTATCAACGGTAGAGTGTCTTTTCTGCCTGTAATCAACAGGGAAAACGCTGTAATAGATCAGAAAGTAACGCCGGCCGTTGAACAGGACGATAATGACAGTTTTGAATATGAAGAGTATAGTTTTGAATACGAAGAATACAATTATGAATACGAAGAAGATTATGATTATTCTTATGATGAAGATTACGAGAGCGCTGAACAATCGTACGGACAATCGTATGAATATGCGTCTGATGATGATTCGGAAGAATATGATAACAGTGAATGGGTTTCTGCTAGAGAGGCCGCAAGGAACAGCTTTAAGTACGGAATAACCATGGAATCATACAGGTATGTATTTATGGACCCGGCATTTACAAGAGCGATGTGGTGGACGGCAATTCTTACAGTTATATGCACTTTAGTTTCTTTGAGTATGACTGTATTGTGCGCTTATCCTCTTACTTATGATTGGATCAAAGGCAAGACATTAATAAATACATTAATAATATTTACAATGTATTTCAGCGCCGGAACCATACCTAATTATATATTGATGAAGCAGATGGGACTCCTTGATAATCCGTTAGTCCTGATTATACCTAACTGTCTTTCGGTATTTAATATGATAATTCTTCGCAGTTTCTTCTTTGGAATTCCTGATAGCCTTCGTGAATCCGCGGAATTGGACGGCGCGAATCCGTTCACTGTATTGGTAAGAATATATCTTCCGTTGTCTACGCCTGTTTTGGCTACTCTTGCGCTTTTCTACGCTGTAGGCCGCTGGAACGGATTTTCTGACGCTCTGTTATACATAAAATCCGCGCCGCAGTGGGTTCCCATTCAGTTAAAACTTTGGCAGTTAATTCAAAATATGACATCTATCGACGTAACTACCGTAGAAATGGTATCTGGTAGCGTGCCAAGAGCGTCCGATGCAATTAAGGCGTCTGCGATTATGTTTGCGACTGTTCCTATTCTTGTAGTGTACCCATGGCTCCAGCGTTATTTTATCAAAGGCGTTACAATAGGAGCGGTGAAAGGTTGAATTGTCTGACAACACGGTTGGTTGCAAAATGGGGGGTATTAGAGTTGTTCGGAAACTTCAGTTTCTGAACAACTTCATATAAAAAACGCGGTTTTGTCGAACTTTCGGACTAAAGTCCGCGTTCGCAGGCTTATAGCCTGAAAAACCGCAAGACTG
>JAITUY010000165.1 GCA_031286095.1 Treponema sp.
CATATAAAAAACGCGGTTTTGTCGAACTTTCGGACTAAAGTCCGCGTTCGCAGGCTTATAGCCTGAAAAACCGCAAGACTTGTTCGACAACCAACCGGGTTGTCGAACAAGTCCAATAAAAAAAAGCATAGCGGGAAACGCGCAATTTAGGTAACAAAGCGCATTTCTCCGCGCCTTTGCGTTCTCTGCGACCTCTGCGTGATAAAAAGCGTTTTCCCATCGTGCGGTTCGCAGTCAGCAATTTAAAATTTATCTCTTTCAACCTCAATCTATATTGAACTTACCTTTAAATATTCTCACGCAGAGGACGCCAAGTCGCAGAGAGCTATAAATAATGCGTAAGCCAATCGCTGTTTTCATACTTCTTCTTCTAACTAAAGATAAAAAACATACTGCAGACGCACAACAATGTAATTAAGTCTCGTTCTCTGCGTTCTCCGCGAGCTTTGCGTGATTAATTTTCCGATATTTCTTAAGTATTTTCTTAAACTTTAAATTGCTGGTTCACGGCAAGAACTTATTGATTATCCGCCAAAAACATGATATAATACCCCACATGAAACACACACACATATTATTTATTTTAACGGTACTTTCGCTGTTGCATTTTTTCTCCTGCGGCACTTCTTCCTCTTCCTCCGGCGGCGATCCTGACGGGACTATAAAAATTAACTATAACGAATACCGCCAGGAAATTGACGGGTTCGGCGGTTCAGACGCTTGGACAGGACTCCCAAAAGATTTTGGAACTGCGCAAATGCTGGTAAATCTCCTTTATTCAAAAACCTATGGAATAGGTTTAACAATTTTACGCAACAGAATTCCATTCAGGGAACGTCTGCAGGGCGATGATTCACCGGGGGTTAACGATGGATTTGTTTCACTGAAAAGTGATAACACTTACGACTACACTGTTAATTCAAACGGAACAAAAACTTTCAATTTAAACTGGAAAAGCTGGGACCTTTCCTTCACAAAAGACCTTATCAGACAGATACTCGATCTTGGAAAAGACGGACCTGAAAAACTGATAATAATGAGCTCTCCGTGGACTACGCCCAATAACCGCGTAACGCAGTGGAAAGAAGATGTATCAGGGGTAAACGCGAAACTTGATTACAAGATAGACTGGAGCAAGCCTGACATTTGGGGAAGGCTGAAAAAAGACAAGTACGAAGATTACGCCGATCTTCTTGCGGATTATGCGCTGAATTTTGAGGCAAAAATGGGCGCGCCTTTGGCTATCCTTTCCATACAAAACGAACCGAATTATAAAGTTGATTATGAATCAGCTTACTGGAACGGCGCGAATCTTCGTGATTTTCTAAATATTGTGGCGCAACGCTTTCCAAAAAAAGGCGTTACTCTTGGCAAGAACGGTTTGGGAATAATGATGCCTGAATTTGAAAACTTTGATATCAACTACTCTGAAATGATAAAACCTTCAATCGATTCTCAAGCTTCAAATTCAATAATAACTCATATAGCTCTGCATCAGTACAACGGGGCGTATGATCCAACGGATAAAGCGGGAGCAAAAGCGTTCCCCGATATTATAGCGACAGGCAAACGTTTTTGGCAGACAGAAGTTTCAGGCTCCGGCGGGCAACTGCCTCCGGGAACCGGCATCGACAACGCTCTTTTTTACGCCAGAATGATCCACTACGATTTTACATTTTCTGAAACCAACGCCTTTCTTTACTGGTGGCTTTGGAAAAATCAGGACAGAGATCGGAATTTTCCAGGCGGCTTAATTAATGTTCTCGACGGAGAGACAATAGTTACTTCAAAGCGCCTGTACGCAATAGGGCAATTTTCGCGTTTTATAAGACCAGGGTGGTTCAGGATAGAAAGCGACACTTCCCCGAAGTATGGGATATATTCCAGCGCGTACAGAAACCCAAAAACAAATGAAATCGCAATTGTTCTTGTCAATGACAGAAACGCCGAGAATATTCTTTCTCTGGATTTATCGGGAGCGGAATTTTCTGACATTTCGGCATGGCGTACGTCGGCAAATGAAGAACTAAAAAAACTGGGAAAGCAAAAAACACAATCGAATACCATGAACATAAAACTTCCGCCAAAATCAATAACTACCCTTTACGGACAGGTTAAATGAAAAAAATTATTTTTTTTACGGCAAATATCACGCTGTTTTTTTTTCTAATTACAGCCTGCAAAACAAACAGCGGAAATGCCGTGCAAAAAACAGCCGATCCTAGCCAGCCGCCTTTATACACAAAATGGCCGTTTATGGTCGGAGCCGCAGTTCCCAACGGAGCGTTTTCCCCCGGTAGTGATCAATACGATCTGCTTAGGCATTATAACGTTCTTGTCGCGGAAAACGAAATGAAGCCCGATGCTTTTTTACCGCCTGAAGAAAATGGAGCCTACAGGTGGACCAAAGCGGATATGCTGGTAAGTTACGCGCAAGAAAATAATAAAAAAATCCGCGGACATACGCTTGTCTGGCACAATCAAACACCAGCTTGGTTCTTTGCAGGTTCAGGTTCTGGCGGACTTGCGGCAAAGGAACAGCTTTACGCCAGAATGGAAAATCACATAAAGACCGTGTTTGAAAAGTACGGGGGCAGAATCGGCTGGTGGGATGTCTGCAATGAACCTGTCGGAGACGACGGAAGTCCCCGCGACGCAACCAGTTCAAAATATTCCGCAATCATGGTTAATTCAGGTCTTAAGGGCATGAACAGATATGAATACGTCCTGCAGGCTTTTCGCTGGGCGCGCAAATACGCCGATGCAAACGGCGGACAGGGCGTAAAACTCTACCTAAATGATTATAACATTGAGTACAACGGCGCAAAGCAAAGCGAGTTTATCAAACTGGTAAACTGGCTTATAGAAAACAACGCTCCAATTGACGGCATAGGTCTGCAGTGCCATATCAAGTGGGATTGGCCAAGCACTGCCCAAATTTCAAACGCCATTGATAAATTTTCCGCGATAACAAGAAAGGACGGAGTTAAATTAACGACGCAGGTAACGGAACTTGACATGTCGCTTTTCAGCAGTAACGAAACTTCATTTAACGGCGGTCAAATTCTTCTGACTCTTCCCGATATAATGCGCGACAGGCGGCTTCCCGCGCAGGCGAAAAAATACCGCGAGCTTTTTGACATGTTCAAACAAAAATACGAAGAGGGAAAACTTGAAATGGTATTGATATGGGGCATTGCGGACGGTCATAGCTGGTTAAACCACTTTCCTGCGCGCGGCAGAACAGATTACCCTCTTCCATTTGACCGTGATTACCAGCCCAAACAGGTCTATTGGGAACTGGTCAGGTAAAAGAAGTTTACCCGCCCTCCTCTATGTAGGCAAATAATCTTACAGCCGATATAATACTATAGAATGAAAGCTCTATCGATATTATTCGCCGGACATCTTTGCAGTGAAACATTTGAGCCGGTTTTTAACGGTAAAAACAGCGTCTCTTTGGCGCTGGAACAGGCAAAAAAGTTTCCTTCGGCGGAAAAAACCGTTCTTCTTGCGCAGAAAGGCGATTTTCCCTTTCCCGGCGGCGTTCAAATTGAGCAAAAAGACTGGACAAAACTCAGCCTGCTGGAAAAAATCGCGGAATTGCAGGCGGGTTTTGACTGCGTATATTTTGCCTTTGCCGATTGCCCGTTTTTGGACCCCGCCCTTGCCGGCGCTTTATCGCAAAGGCATATACGCGAAAGAGCCGATTATTCCTATGCGGATGGTTTTCCTTTCGGTCTTGCGCCTGAAATACTTTCTCCCGGAACAGCGGGCATTTTGGCAAAAATACTGAGTAACAGCGACGGTCCTGTTGAACGGGACATACTTTTTTCCGTAATTCAGAAGGACATCAACGCATTTGACATAGAAACTGAAATATCCGCAGTAGACCTCCGTTGCCACAGGATAAACCTTTGCGCGGACTCAAAGCGCAATTTATTATTGCTCAAAAATTTTATTTCAGCTGGCAACGGTAAAATACCCTCTGTTTATGAAATAGAAAAAATAATAGAAGAACAGCCTGAAATTTTAAGAACCTTGCCAGCCTTTTATCCAATTCAAGTTTACGGCGGCTGTCCGCAAAAATGTTCAATATGCCCCTACCCGCTGTTCACGGATGCGCAAGGGCGCAAAGATTTTATGGACACGGCGCGTTTCGCGTCCCTGCTTGATAAAATAGTTTCCTTCTCAGGAGACGCGGTAATCGATCTTTCCCTGTGGGGGGAATTAAGCCTGCACCCTGAAAAATTAAAGTTAATTGAAGAAGTTATTTCGCGTAACGCGCTTTCTCTTGTAATTGAAACTTCCGGCATAGGCTGGAAAGAACGGGAACTGGAAGAATGCGCGGAGTTCTGTTCCTCTTTACCTCAAAATACTGAACGAAAAAGCGCGCTTCCGCCTATTTCGTGGATCGTGTCTTTGGACACTGTCGATTCCCAGCGTTACATGAGCCTGCGCGGAGCCGGTTTTGCCGAGGCGGAAAATTGCGCCCAAAAACTGTTAACCCTGTTTCCGCAAAACTGTTATGTGCAGGCGGTGCGCGTTAAAGGTTTTGAAGATGATACTGAAAAATTTTACCGCAGGTGGAAGGACAAAAACGTCATCATTCAAAAATACGACGATTTTTGCGGCGCTCTTGAGAAAAAACAGGCTGGCGACATATCTCCTGTTATACGAAAACCATGCTGGCACATAATGAGGGATATGCCGATTTTAACCGACGGTTCCGTCCCCCTTTGCAGGGAAGACATGAGCGCCATAAAACAGCAAAGTAAATTTATCCTTGGGAATGTTTTTAGCGATTCTCTTGAAAAAATATGGAAAGAAGGAGATTCTTATTACAGGGAACAATGCGGAAAAAATTATTCTGGACTTTGTAAAAACTGCGATGAATACTACACCTTCAATTTTTAACCAAAATATTACGCCGTATACCTCGATAGGCGGCAGGAATTCAAGCGATTCTGAAATGTGCGCCGTAATCCTTAACCGTCCTGGCATCCCCCACAGAGCATTTTTTCAGGAACTGGAAAAAACAGGATTTGACAGCGTAATTTCCGTAGAGCCTTCATCTCCCAATTATAACATCGAAGAGTTATCACAGCGTTTTCCCTTCGTGCGCTTTATAATTCCTGAAAAAGAAATTACCACCGGAGAACAAATAAACCTTGCCGCGAGCGAAATTGACAATCGTCTTTTCTTCGTCATCGGCAGTGATATGAAAATAATCGCCGGGGGAACCGCAAGGCGAATGGCGGAAAGGTTAATTGCAACTCAGGAAGATGCGGGCGTTAACTCGAGCGCGTTTAAAAGGCTATGTACGGTTCCAGTAATAGTGAATTCCAACTACGAACCCATTCCGACAATTGTAACTCCTCTTACACGCCATAAAAAACTTTGGACGGGAATGATGGAACCTCACAACGAGGGAGAATTAAGCCTGTACCCGTTTAACGGAATCGGGATTTACGACCACCAGAGATTTACCGGAATAGGCGGCTTTGACACGGCGATAAAAAACACGCATTGGCAGTTAATGGACTTCGGTTTTCGCGCGTATCTTTGGGGAGAAGAAATATCTTTAAGCCTTCATCTAAAACTTTTATGCGAAAAAGAATTTCCCTCTGCTGATTTTTCGGCTGACAAAGGGTACAGACAATTTTACCTGAAAAACCTTGCTCCCGTATTCCGGAACAATTACGCTCATCTTCCATTTTCCCGCTTTATACCTTTTTTATTTAAGTCCAACGAAGACATTTTCTCCGCGTGGGAAGAATTTTCCAAAAAAAGAAAATGGGTAACCGAAAACAAAAACAGATTTAAAAGCGACGATGTTACAGTTATAAACCGCTGGAACAACATTCCGGCGCAGACTGTAACCGAAACCGAAGAAAAGCAGGAGTCAACTTGACAGGTATCGTACTTCAGGCCCGCCTTGATTCCACGCGCCTGCCGGGAAAGAGCCTTCTTCCCATAGACGGCAAACCGCTTATCTTTCGCGTAATGGAAGCGTTAAACTGCGTCCCCGCTGGTCTGCGCATTCTTGCCTGTTCCGAGGATTCATTTTCTTCATTCAAGCCATTTGCAGATGAGGCCGGCTTTGAAATTTTTGCAGGGCCTAAAGACAACGTTCTCGAACGGTACTGTCAGGTAATACGGCGCTTTAAAATTACGCGCGTAATCAGGGCAACGGGAGACAATCCCTTTGTTTTTACTGACGCCGCAGTAGCCATCAACGCCGAGGCGCTGGCGCTTAACGCAGACTATTCCGGCTATTCCGGACTTCCTTACGGCGCGGGAGTTGAATCGGTATCCGCCGCCGTCCTTCTTCGCGCCGAAAGCGAAACATCTTCGGTCTTTGACCGCGAGCATGTCTGCCCTTATTTGTACAACCACCCCGAACTTTTTAGCCTTCACCGCCCTCTCGCGCCCCTTCGCTGGCAGGGCAAGGATATACGCCTAACCGTGGACACGCAGGAAGATTTTGACCGCGCCCTTGTTTTGTACGATGCCTTAAAAAACGAGCCTCTCCGTTACCACGGACCTGTAATAATCAAAAAGTATTCAGGAGTTTTTAAAAAATGACGGGCGGCCATATCCTTGTCGTTCCATGCTGTGAAGAAGGCAGGGGCGGCGGCCACTTAAACAGATGCATTTCGCTTACAAACGACTTACGCGCTACCGGACATTCAGCATGGTTATACTTGCAGAATAAAACTGAAAAAATCAACAGTTTTCTGCAACTAAAAAATTTTAACACGTCATGGATAGTTAACAACGAACTGATCGACCGCTCATTTGAACTTGTAATTTTAGATCATTTCCAAACCCAGCGCGACGAACTTGACCGCTGGAAAAAGCTGTCGCCCGTAATCGGTATTGACGAAGGCGGTCATTACCGCGGTTACTTTGATTTTCTTATCGATATACTAATTCCTGAAAATTTTGAAAAACCGTCCGCGAATATTACATCTTGCGGTCTTCTAAACTTGCCCAAAAAAACAAAAACCGCGCAGAACGCGAATAACGCTGAAAGTTTTAAAATTTTAATCAGTTTCGGGCAGGAAGACGCCGCGGGACTGGCTCTTTCGGCCGTTAAAAGATTATCAAAAAAACCTTTAAACGGAACAGAGATTACATTGCTGAAAGGCGGGTTAAATAAACCTGACTACCAAATACCGGATTTTGTAAAAGTACTGGATTCCATACCAAATCTTGCGGAGCATCTTTGCGAATACGATCTTGTGATAACCCATTACGGCATTACGGCGTACGAGGCGCTTTACGCAGGAACAAAAGTTTTACTGGATCACCCTACCCCTTACCATAAGAAAATCGCCAAGGTCGCTGGTTTTATGGATATTAAAAACCTTGACTTATTAATAAATTCTGCCACAAACCGCATTCACCTGACTATTCCAGAGCGGTCAGACAGACCATCACAAACAAAGAAAAAATTACAGACAAAAAGTTTGTGCCGTACCGGGGGTATGATTAGTGTTGATTCGCAGTCAAAAAATAAAGATACAAGCCTCGCCAACTTGATTAATTCGTTTTCTGTGCAGGTTAACCGCATCTGTCCTGTTTGCGGAAAAGAAGCGAACAACCGCAGTATTGCCCGTTTCCCTGAACGAACTTACCGCTGTTGTCATAAATGCGGCGCAATATACATGGACAGAACCTGTCCGCCGCCAATCGAGTACGCGAAGGAGTATTTTTTTGAATCGTACAAAAAGCAGTACGGAAAAACCTATCTAGAAGACTTTCCTAATCTTGTCGCTGTGGCAAAACGCCGTTTAAAAATTATTTCCCGAATAGCCTCCCGCGGAAGCGCAGAGGGCGCAAAGGCGCAAAGGGATGTTCTATTAGATATTGGTTGCGCTTACGGACCGTTTCTTGTTGCGGCAAAAGAGAAAGGTTTTGTACCTATGGGAATTGATCCCGCGCAAGACGCAGTATGCTATGTGCAGGAAACGCTGGGTATCTCCGCCGTTCAAGGTTTTTTCCCGGATTGCCCGCTCCCTACTCCCCAATTCTGCAATGTAATCACCCTCTGGTATGTAATCGAACACTTTCGCAACTGCGCCCAAGTATTAGCCGAAATAAAAAAACTGTTAAAACCCGGCGGCATTTTAGCCTTTTCAACTCCCTCGTTTTCAGGCGTAAGCGGACGCAAATCACTGCGCAAGTTTTTGGAAAACAGCCCTGCCGACCACTACACCGTCTGGTCGCCGAAAATGTGCAAAAAAGCGCTTGCCTTCTCGGGCTTCAAATTAAAAAAAACAGTGATAAGCGGACATCACCCCGAACGTTTTCCGTTTTTGGGAAAATTCGCAAAAAGTAAAAAAAGCCCGTTGCATTGGCTGTTATTGGCCGCCGGTAAAGTTTTCGGCTTGGGCGACACATTTGAAGTTTACGCAATTCGGCTTTAGGCGATTTTTTTCAGAGGAATTATCTTTTTTAATTCCGCGTTTATTTTTTGTTTTGCCAGAGTAGTTTCGATATTTTCCTGCAAACGAAAAAAATAATTATTACGCGCTTCCCTCATTCCTGACAAGCGTTTTATGATCAAAAAAACCGCGCCAAAGCCCCCAAACGTACAATCGGTCCCGCTGTTAACTGCGAAAAAAAATACAGAACTTGCGAGACAACCAACCGGGTTGCCGAACAAGTCCAATATTAACCGTATAAACAACAGCAAGATACATACTAAAAGACTGCGTCCGAAAAGCAACCGATTTCCCGGACAGCCCACAGTTCGCGGTAAAAAAAATCCGTTATCCTTCCCGCCCCTATTCCCACTGACCGCTCCCTATTATATAAATAAATATGAAAGAAAAATTGATTATCCTTGGCGCGGGAGTCATGCAGGGACCCGCGATAAAAATAGCGAAAGAACTTGGATTTTACGCCATCGCTCTTGACGGCAGTTCTTCCGCGCCGTGCGTTTCTATGGCAGATCAATTTGAGCAGATCGATCTTAAAGACAAAGAAAGAATTGAAGAGTTTGCCCGTTCAATTCAGGGAACAACAAACCGCATCGGCATAATGACGGCTGGAACTGATTTTTCCGCCAACGTCGCGTGGGTCGCGGAAAAACTTGGTCTGCCGGGCATTCCCTACGAAGCCGCGCTTAACGCTTCGGACAAATCAAGAATGCGCGAATGTTTTAAAAAAGCCGGTCTGCCCTCTCCTGATTTTACAACCATTACCTCAGATGACTTGCCGCTTACCCGCTCCCCGCTCCCCGCTCCTAACTCCCCATTTCCCCTAGTAATAAAACCCGTTGACAATATGGGAAGCAGAGGTTGCAGGCGCGTGGACAGCGCCGAAGAATTAAACGAGTCTGCAAAAGCCGCCATCGGCTTTTCACGATCCGGCAGGGCGATTGTCGAAGGTTACATGGAAGGTCCCGAATTTTCCGTAGACGCGATTGTCTACCACGGCGAAATCACAATTTGCGGTCTTGCGGACAGGCACATTTTTTTTCCGCCGTATTTTATCGAAATGGGTCATACAATGCCCACGATTATTGAAACTGAAAAACAACAGGCAATACTGGATACTTTCCGCGCCGGAATAAAAGCGCTTGGCATAGCAGGCGCACAGCATATCGGGGCGGCAAAAGGCGACATCAAATTAACAGCGAAAGGGCCGATGATTGGCGAAATCGCGGCGCGTCTTTCAGGCGGTTATATGTCGGGGTGGACATATCCATATTCCTCCGGCGCACTGCCTATTAAAGGCGCTATCCTTGCCGCAATGGGGCGTAAGCCGGAAGGACTTATCCCAACCAAAGAATGGACCTGCGCGGAAAGGGCGTTTATCTCCATTCCCGGGACAGTCAAGGAAATCACCGGCATTGAACAGGCGCGCGCAGTACCCAACGTAAAAGACCTCTTTCTGCGGATTGCCGAAGGCAGTAAAGTTTCTTTCCCTGAAAACAACGTAACAAAATGCGGCAATATTCTCACAGTCGCGCCGGAAAGGGCAGACGCCGTAAAAGCCGCCGAAACCGCCGCCCGCTCAATCCTAATCAAACTCGATCCCTCGGACATTGAAACAGATAAATTTCTCGCCGATGCATCGAACCTCCGGCCCGCAAAAAGCAAAGAAGAAAACGTGATTTTCCCTCCTGACGCCTTTCAATTAACTGACGAAATAAAGCCGGCTCTCTTGCAACTCCCCGACTTCCCCGCTCCCCACAACAACACGCTTTCAAACAACAACTCCGCGCCTCTGCGCCTCTGCGAGGGGGCTTTTGGGAATAAGTTTTTTGAGAACAATGACAAATCCTCCGCGCCCCCGCATCCATGCGAGACGCTCTTTCTGCAACCATTCCCGCTCTTCACATCTTCAAATCTAAAAGACTACATGGGCAGAACCATCGAAGAAAACCTTGACGCCGTACGCCGTTTAACGGGTTTTTCACTTCCAAACGCCCCAAAAAATGCCGACAATATAGTAATACTCGGACGTTCTTTCTGGTCTGCCTTCATTCGCGGAGCCTATCAGGGAGCAGTCTACTACATAGAGAATTTGGGAGCAAAATGGCAAAAAAACACACCTGTCTAATCATCATAATTTGTTCGCTTTTTGTTATCCCGTTTTCCCTTTATTCCCTCACTTTAGACGAAACCTTAAATACATTGTCCGGCGTATCAAAAGACGAGTCTGTACAGTTCAGGTGGGACCCATTATTACAAAACGGCGTATTCAACATAGGCGATCATTTCGGGGTTTTTTCCACTGCCCCGGTAAAAGGAGAAACAGGCTTTCTGGTTTTCAATAACCGCGAGCTTTTCGACGTCCCTCTGCCGTACAATGAAAACGGCAAACTTGAATTTCCCGAAAATTTTGTCATTACCCTAAAAGACGCTTTTACAAAATCTTTTGAAAATGACGCCGGCAGATTCCGCATTACGACAATTATTATCGATCCCGGCCACGGCGGAAAAGACCCCGGAGCAATTTCAAAACAGAATTTAAACGGGAAAACCGTGCAGGTATCGGAAAAGGACATCGTATTAAAATCCGGGCAGTTATTAAGAGATATGCTGAATCAAACCTATCCAGACAAAAAGGTTTTAATGACCAGAGATACCGACATATACCTTACTTTGGATCAGCGCGCGGAAATAGCAAACGCGGTTTCCGTCAAAGACAATGAAGCCGTTATATTTATCTCCATTCACGCCAACTGGAGCGCCAACGCCAACGCCCGCGGTTACGAAGTATGGCATATAACCTCGAATTACCGGCGTTCTCTCTTAGACACCTCAAAACACAATTATTCACCTGACATTTCAGTAATACTGAACGCCATGATGGAAGAAGAATTTACCACCGAAAGCATCATTTTGGCTAATTCCATACTAAGCGGGCTGGGCAAAGAACTAGGCGGTTCCGTACCCTCAAGGGGCAGAAAAGCCAACGACTGGTTCGTCGTAAGAAACAGCCGTATGCCGGCAGTTCTTGTAGAACTTGGTTTTGTTTCAAACAAGAACGACGCCCTGCTTATGACAGACGACGAAGGCTTGCAAAAACTCACAGGCGCGCTGTATAATGGGATAAAGAATTTTATCGGTATTTTTGAACACTAAATGATTGCTTTAATTAAGACTATTATGCTACCCGTTATCGAGTTTCTGGCGGTAAAAACCCAGCGCCGTATTACTATGCTTGCGCTGATAGTAATTGTCGCCTTATCGGAATTCCTGATATTGGGACTTGCGCGAAGAACTTTTGTATTCTATACTATAGATAATGGGGACATCGTCGTAGAAGATCGTATGTTAAAAAAATCCCGGTCGCGGGAGATAGACATAATACGGTATACCGAAGAGATGCTTTTGGGGCCTGTAAATCCCGATTTACTGCCTCTTTTCCCTTACGGGACAAAGCTAAAGTCCCTTTTGTACCGCGACGGGGTGGTTTACGCCGATTTTTCGGAGGATGCGGCCCTGCCGCCTATTGAGGGCGGAAGCACATACAATAACTTTCGTACCTTTTATAACGGCGTTTTAAGGAATTTTTCGATGGTTAAGGACGTCCGGCTTTTTATAGACGGCAGAACGGCATTTGCCGGAGAGTTCCAAAAGGGCGCTTTATAGCCCGTCCAAGGGATAAAATTGTCCAAAACGGGCAAAAAGCCGAATTTTCCGGAATTTATAAAAATTCGGGAAATTTACAAAAAAATTGAAAATTTAATGTTTTGCCGTTGACAAAACATTATATATTCACTAGAATTGATATTGACAAAAAATTTTAGAATTGTTTTTTAAAGGAGTTTTGCATGAAACGAATACTCATTCTTGTCATCGTTACAATGTTGGCGGTTCCGCTGTTCGCCGCGGAGGACGTTCTTATCGACTTCTCTGCGCTCGTTGCGGATATTCATGTCAAGTTAGGTGAGAACGATACGGACGACAAGCCGAATCAAAATCGTCAAACCTTGATGGATTTCTCACATGTTGCCGGCGGTAGTTTTACTACTCAGCAAAAACAGGTGATGAAAACTTCTCTTGCCATAGAGAACTGGGAAATTTTACTGGCGTCATCAGCCAGGCATGTAACGAACATCAGCCTGAGCTACACCAAAGAAGCCCCTTCCAAAAAATACGGAACCGTAATGGGCGTAAGGGTGCATTTCCCGACAGAACCCCACAATTCATGGGCGCACGTTAAACCCCCGTTTGAAATTCCGGCGTTTGAGCCGTTGGCTAATATCGGCGATGACGGTTCTATTGAACCTGTCGAAGGTAATGATGGTATCACCGGAAAAAGCCGGTTTGAAGCTCAGGAAGACGGAAAGCCAGCTTACGGCGTCATTAAAAATGTCGGCGTAATTAAATCTATTGCAGTTGATGTATACGGTCTTAATTTCCCTCATAGTCTTTCGACCGTTATTATCGACAGTTCTGAAAATCGCAAAGACATGTTCATGGGCTACCTCAGGTTCGACGGATGGGGAGAGCTTATTTGGAATAACCCCGCTTATATTCAGGAAGTAAGAAACCGTGATATCAGGCTCTATCCTCTTTATCCCAATTCAACTCCGTTTGTAAAGTTTGGCGGATTCCTGCTTAAACGCGATGCCGCTCATGAAGGCGGAGACTTTGTAGTTTACTTTAAAGATGTAAAGGTTATCTATGACAAGGCTGTTCTTGACGGGGACCGCGATATAGATGATGAAGCGCTGTGGAAAATTATTCTTGACCGCGAAACAGCCCGCAAGACATGGGAAATGGAACGCTTTGGTCAGGCACAGGTTCTTCGTTATCTCGAATTACAGAAACAGGCTTCCGAGCTTCCGTTCGGACACCCTGATCGTCAGAAAGAAGAAGAACAATAAACAATTGGAGTAAAATCCATAATGAAAGCCCAGTGCCTAAAAAGGTACTGGGTTTTTTTTAATAAAGTTATTCGGAAACTAAAAGTTTCTGAATAACTAAAAACGTTTTTGTAAGGCTCTTGCCTTAAAAACTACAAGACTTGTGAGAATCTACAGGGTTGTGTGTCGAACAAGTCCTGCATTTTTTCAGGCTTGAAGCCTTACAAAAATTCGATTTTATAAGGAAGTTGTCTAAAAACTGAAGTTTTTAAACAACTCTATTAAATAAAATGGAAAATAACAAAAATGAAAAAAATAATTTGTCCCTTCCAGCTCAAGAAGCCATGCGGAAGGAATACGAAAAATACGAAGATATACGGCGCAATATTGTCACTGAAATAAAAGAATACGTAGGAAACTTGCTTAAAGCGCTTAATTCCAACCCTGTTGTCAGCGGCAGGATAAAAAACTTTACCAGTTATTACGGAAAATACCTGCGCTTTTTAAAAAACAATATAAATAACCCCGTAATTACAGACCTGTTAGGAATCAGAATTATCTGCCCTTTTATCGAGGATTTAAGCGTTACGGAAGAAATAATTAAGAAAAACTTTCGTATTCTGGAAACTGAAAGAAAGGGACATTATAACTTTAAGGAATTTGGTTATGAATCTACACATCTTTTAGTTAAAATACCAGAAAACATTATCACTCAATACGGAAACCCGGGAACGGACATTCTTGAAATTCAGATACGCACCATTTTGCAAGACGCATGGGCGGAAGTTGAACATGAAATTGTTTACAAAGCGGAATTCAGCCCGTTTGACGAACCGATGAGGCGCAAACTGGCGGCAGTAAATGCAAGTCTTTCGCTTGCAGACATAATTTTTCAGGAAATCAGAAGTTATCAGCGTAAATTTTCCAGAGAACTGGAAAAAAGACGCGAAAGTTTTTATAATAAAATTGAGGAATCAACGGATGAACTTCTTTTTGCGGAAGAGACGCAGAAAAGAATCGAACCTGAAATTTTTGATACCGGTATAGGTTCTGTAGATACGGATAAACTTTCCATAGACGATCTTTTGGTTAACGCCCTGTCTGCCCACAACAAGAACCAGTTTAACGAAGCAATTAACCAATACAGCAAAATTCTTGAATTAAAACCGGACAATATAATACGTTCTATTATTTACAAACACAGGGGGATGGCAAATTTTGCCTGTTCACAGTACAAAGAGGCAATTGAAGATTTTACCCGCGCCCTTGAACTGGATCAAAAGGCATACAAGGCGGTCTACTACCGCGGAGTGGTAAATTCAGTATTAAAACAATATTCAAACGCCATAGACGACTATACTCTGGCGCTGTCGATAAACCCCTATCAGTCCTTTTGTCTTTTCAGGCGCGGACAAGCCTACTACCATATCGGCGATTACCCGCAGGCTTTATCCGACTGTGAAAATTCTCTCGCGCTGGAACCTTCCAACAAATCGGCGATAAAATTCAAAGCGCTTGTCATTGATAAATTAAAGATGTAAAATAGAGCTGTTGGTGTCCGAAAAGTTTGAAAAACTTGTTAGGTCTCACCTTCTCTAATAGAGTTGTTCGGAAACTTCAGTTTCTGAACAACTTCATATAAAAAACGCGGTTTTGTCGAACTTTCGGACTAAAGTCCGCGTTCGCAGGCTTATAGCCTGAAAAAACGCAAGACT
>JAITUY010000171.1 GCA_031286095.1 Treponema sp.
TTGTTTAAAAACTTCAGTTTTTAAACAACTTCCTTATAAAATCGCATTTTTGTAATGCTTTAGCCTGAAAAAATGCATGACTTGTTCAATAAACAACGGGGTTATTGAACAAGTCCATTATCTAAAAACGAGAATCTTATAAGGAAAATATATATTTTATGAAACAACAACTCTGCGCCTTTGCATCTCCGCGCCTCTACGAGAAGTCTTTTCCGCACCTTCCCCTCACCCCTTATAGAAGTTAAAAAAATTAATTATTTCCCCTCTTGCTATACTATATTTAGTGTGGTATGCTTGACATAACGCTAGATATACGGCACTATATACGAGGGTTGACGCCCGTATATATAGAGCGCCACATATAGTGGAATTGGCGGAAGGAGACACTAGATGCGGTGTCCGCACTGCGGCACAATTGAGGACAAAGTAGTTGAATCGCGAACCCTCGCCAACGGGGACGCGATACGCAGGCGCAGAGAATGTAACAGTTGCGGCTACCGTTTCACCAGTTACGAAAGAATTGATGAAACACAATTTATGGTGGTTAAAAAGGACGGAAGGCGCGAACCTTTTGACCGCGTAAAACTTGAGCGCGGCGTGGAGCGGGCTTTGGAAAAAAGACCGTTCTCGCAGATGCAGATTGAAAATATCGTCAACGAGATCGAGGACGCGACAGCGATTTTAAGCAAGGGGAGCAGAGAGATTTCCAGTTCGGAAATCGGGGATCAGGTGTTAAAGAGGCTTGGCGCGATAGACAAAGTCGCTTATATCCGTTTCGCCTCGGTGTACAAACATTTTGAAGATTTAGATGAGTTTATCAAGGAGATAAAAACAGTGTCTTGAGGTTTTCCTGACGGTCTTAGGTGGGGTTCTTGAAAAAGAAAAGGCCGGCAGAATCCCCTTTTTTGAAGGGGTCTTTTTTAAGGCCGCGCGGGCGCTACAGATTCCTGCGCGGCCGTTTTTTTTGCAATGTTAAAAATAATTGGTTCTAAAATTCATCACTCAGAGGCGCAGAGACATGCAAAGGCGCAAAGTTATTATTCGGGATTATCGTTATATATTGGACTTGCTTGGGAACTGAATGGTTCTAAACAACTCTATTCAGGGTTTTCATATCTATAAATATGTCTTATTCAACGAAAGCTATAATTCAGTAACTATGCGCCTTTGCGTGAAATTCTTTTTTTCCTTTTGATAATCCCCCCTTATCATGATAGTAAACGCCGTCTATTTGACGTATACTATCTATATGACACAGGCAGAAAAACAAAAAACAGCTGATTTTCTTGATCTCGCGCTGGATTTTTACACCTGCGGTTACAGGGGTGAAAAGAGGGAGTATGATTTTGAAGATGACGCGCCTTCCGCCAAAAAAAGCGTTGATTCCGCAGATAAACATGAAAGCATCGAAAAAATCGCGGAGGAAATCAGGGCTTGTTACAACTGCCAGCTTGGCAAGACAAGAACCAACGCCGCCCCAGGAGAGGGAGCGCTACAGCCTCTCGTCATGGTCATAGGGGAGGGACCGGGGGCGGATGAAGACGCGCAGGGCCGCCCGTTTGTAGGCAAGGCGGGACAGCTCTTGGACAAGATGCTCGCTTCGATCAATCTTTCGCGTAACACAAACTGTTTTATCGCCAATGTGGTAAAATGCAGGCCGCCCAATAACCGCGATCCGTACCCTGAGGAAACTTCCGCTTGCGCGCATTTTCTGGAAAGACAAATTACCTTGCTAAAACCAAAATTCATACTTATAGCCGGAAGAATCGCCATGCAGACACTGTTAAAAACAACCGTGGCTATCGGCAAAATGCGCGGAAAGATTACGGAGCTTACGGTTGGAGGCGCGTCCTACCCTCTTCTTATCACATACCACCCCGCGGCGCTTTTGCGTAACGAGGATTTAAAACGCCCCGCATGGGAAGATTTGAAACTTCTGCGCTCGAAACTGGAAGAACTAAACGGAGGCTCTTAATTGTCCGCCTTCTTTGAACTGGTTTTTGACATTCCTGCGGATCACAGTTTTACATACCTTATCGACGATAAAGCCGAAGCAGACATAGGAAAACGGGCGATGGTTCCATTCGGCAAAAGGGACTGTCTTGGATATATTATCGCGCAAAGAGACAGTCCGCCAGAGGGCATAAAAGAAGAAGCCGTTAAAAAAATACGCCGCGTAGTGGACAGCGAGCCGTTATTCGACAATAATGACGTGGAAATCGCCCGCTGGATGGCGGGTTATTATCTTTGCAGTATGGGACAGGCTCTTTCCGCAATGATCCCTTCCGGCAGAAAGATGGTTCACTCAGACATTTCAGATAACGCGGAAGAGGCGCTACTCCCTCTTTCCATTTCAGACGAGCAGGCAAACGCGATAAGCGCGATTACTTCCGCAGACAGCGCTGGCAAAGACAAACTTCCGCAGATGTTCTACCTTTACGGTGTAACAGGTTCAGGCAAAACCGAAGTGTTTCTCCGTTCAGCGCAGTATATGCTGAACGCCGGAAAATCGGTAATCTACCTTGTGCCGGAAATTTCCCTTACGCATCAGACGGCGGATGTAATAGGAAAACGCTTCGGCTCGCAATCCGCGACACTGCACTCAGGAATGAGTCCGTCCGCGCGCCTTGCCGAATGGATGAGAATCCGCAGAGGGGACGCGCCGATTGTCGTAGGTCCGCGAAGCGCAGTGTTCGCGCCGGTGAAAAATCTGGGGCTTATCATCATTGACGAAGAACACGACGGCTCTTATAAATCCGGCAACACGCCGCGCTATCACGCGCGCCAAATTGCGTTCCGCAGATGTTCGCAGGAAGGGGCGCGAGTTGTAATGGGTTCCGCCACTCCATCCGCAGAAGCGTGGAAACTTATGTCTGAAGGAAGCATTAAGAGGCTCGATTTATCGCGCCGTCTTTCAGGCGGAGGAATGCCCGAAATAAAACCCGTCAGCCTCGCTGGCGTTTCAGGCTGTCTTTCAAAAGAATTAAAAGATGAGATTCTGCTTACTCATCAAATGGGAAGGCAAACAATTCTTTTTTTGAACCGCAGAGGTTTCGCTCATTTTTACCAATGCCCGGATTGCGGCTGGGAGCAAACCTGCAAAAGATGTTCAGTATCGCTCACATGGCACAAAAGCAAGGGTAGATGTATGTGCCACTACTGCGGTTATAGTGAATCGCCGCCTGAAGTCTGCCCAAAGTGCGGTTCGATGAACGCTGGATATCGCGGTTTCGGCACAGAGATGATCGAAGAAGAAGTCAGGCGCACATTCCCCAATTTACGTCTGCGCAGGGCGGACGCGGACACCGCAGGGAAAAAAGGCGGTCTTCAGGAAGCGCTGTCGCTTTTCAAAACAGGAATGATAGACATACTGCTTGGAACGCAGATGGTCGCCAAGGGACTGAACTTTCCCGGAGTGCGGCTTGTCGGCGTAATCTTTGCAGACACGGGGCTTCACCTGCCGGACTTTCGCGCGGCGGAGCGCACTTTCTCCCTGATTGTGCAGGTCGCCGGGCGCGCGGGGCGCTACTTTCCCGACGGCAAGGTTATTGTTCAAACACTGCGAATGGAAGACCCTGTCATTACACGTTCCTGCGCCCTTGATGTCGAAGGGTTTTTCAACGCTGAACTTTCCCAGCGCAAGGCGCTTAACTTTCCTCCTTTTTCAAGGCTGATTCGTTTTACAATCCGATCAAAGGACGAGTGCAGAGCCGACGCCGCCGTAAAAAGGCTCGCGTCTTTCGCGCAGACGTTTCTTCCGTTGGGTTCGGATATGCTCGGTCCTGCGGAATGTCCAATCGGTATTATAAATGACAATTTCAGACGACAGCTTATTCTACGCAGTCCTTCAATGGGAGCGCTGAATTCCGCGGCGCGCGGAATCATCACAAAATATGAAAAAGGCAGGGACTCGAAGACATATCTTGAAGTGGATATTGATCCTGTTAGCATGCTATAGCGAAAAATGGCTAAGTATTTTATCTGTCCGCTGAAAATACTATTAGAGTTGTTCGGAAACTTCAGTTTCTGAACAACTTCATATAAAAAACGCAGTTTTGTCGAACTTTCGGACTAAAGTCCGCGTTCGCAGGCTTATAGCCTGAGAAACCGCAAGACTGGTCAGCGTAGCTGACATGAGACAACCAACTCGAACCGAAGGTTCGCAGTTATCGAACAAGTCCAATTATTTTATCACTTTATATAAATGGGTAGAATAACTTTTTTTTATCTATATGTTTTAAAAATAATTCATCCAATGATTCTACATTTTTGGTTTCAATTTGTTCCTTTATTTCACCATCTAATAAAAATATACAATTGTCTATAAAATCATTTAGAAATTCTATTACATGACAAGATAAAATTATAGTTGCATTTTTCTTTTTATAATAATTTAATAAATATTTAATTTTTAAATTTGAAACAATATCAAGTCCGTCATTGGGTTCATCCCAAATTATTGTATCAATTTCCCCAATTAAACTTACAATTATTTGTATCTTCTTTCTCATTCCCGTAGAGCAGTCACAAAAACGTTTATTTAAGTAGTCTTTCACCTCAAAGTATTCTATCAATCTTAATGTATCATCAGTTAAATTTCTCTTTCCTATTCGTAAGATAGTTGCTAATTCAATATTTTCCATACAAGTTAATTTCTTATATAAAAAATCATCAGAAGGCAAGTAAGATGTTTTTCTCCTATTATCTAAAAATTCGTGTTCTTGTTTTGTGCTTATACCATTATTAAAGACATGACCAGTTGTTGGCAAGTATAAACCTCCAATACAACGCAATAAAGTTGTTTTACCAGAACCATTATTACCTATCAATCCGTATAATAATCCATTTGAAAATTGTATATTTATATTGTGTATTCCGTATTTTCCCCCAAATGTTTTACATAGATTTTTACATTCAATCATAAATAACCCCATTTAATAAAATCATTTTTAACGATATAAAACAAAATTATTAATGGTAAGATTCCAACTAACATTAGTAATGGAATTGTATATAATATATACATAGCTATCCTAATATACAGAATATAAATAAATATTTTTTTTATCATGTTGATCTTTAAAAAAGCAAAACTAATGGATAATAATAGAGTTAATAACATTGCATACAAATATATAAATAATAGAAATTTACTAATATGAATTAGCAAGAAGATATATTGAAATATTACAATACAATAGGAAAAGGAAATGAAAATTAATAATCTTTTAATATGATACTTAAAATTCATAGAAATAATACTATAAAACCGCCAATTTGTATTAATTACTGTATCAAACAAACCCATGAAACTTATTGATAAAATAAAAAATAGTGCCATTGGTATAAAGATTGGTTCTGACATTTCTTGCAATAATGTTTTGTTTTTTATAAAATCAACAACAGAAAAAACAGTCAATGCAATTATTGTTACAATAATAGGTAATATTTTAAAATTATCTAATATGGTACTCTTTATTTGTGGGTTTATATATAATAATTTAGGTTTTATATTTCGAAATATTTTACAAGTATTCCTAAAAATAGTTATAAAAAAAGACAAAAGAATAGGAAATAGAAATAAAAGCGGTATTATTTTCTTGTCATATGTAAATGCAAATGAAATATTTTTTAACAAAACAAGAACAAAAAAAATTACATAATGGATATTATTTTGTAACGACATTTTTAAAAAAAACAATAAACGTAGCCTACTGTTTATGGAATTACTTTTTATATAAAATATAATTTTACATAATGTATCATATTCCCTAAGGGATAAGATTAAGGTTATTGTAAACAATAATAAGTATGTCATTATAAACGTTGTGCGAGTTATTGTTAAATGTAAATTTGTTTTACTATAAATAATAGCAGTTAGGAATACCGCCCCTCCTATTGTTACAATTGGGGAAATTTTAATTAATTCAGCAACTCGTTTAGTTACTACTTTAATCCAAAAAAATATGAAAAACATAATTTATTATATAAAAGTAGTATTCTGTTTTCAATTATCTAATGCGTGAATCGTCATAATAATTCTGCACCTGAAGCCGTTCTTTTTCAGGATGGTAATTTTCCTCGACTTCATCCCAAAACGGAGTTATTGAACTTAATTCAAGACACCGTTCATCAGGACTTTTCCCTCCAAGGGCGCTATGAGGTTTGAACCAATTGTAATAATAGAGTTGTTCGGAAACTTCAGTTTCTGAACAACTTCATATAAAAAACGCGGTTTTGTCGAACTTTCGGACTAAAGTCCGCGTTCGCAGGCTTATAGCCTGAAAAACCGCAAGACTG
>JAITUY010000265.1 GCA_031286095.1 Treponema sp.
TTGTCTCATGTCAGCTACGCTGACCAGTCTTGCGGTTTTTCAGGCTATAAGCCTGTGAACGCGGACTTTAGTCCGAAAGTTCGACAAAACCGCGTTTTTTATATGAAGTTGTTCAGAAACTGAAGTTTCCGAACAACTCTAATTGTTTTTTAAAGACGCAAGAGGTCTTGCCGTTACTTCCTTTGAAAATTCTCCTGTATTACGGTAGCCTGTATCATCTGTATCATAAGACGCGACTCTAAAATAGTACAAAGTCCCGTTTTTAAGACCGTCAACCATAAGGCTCGTTACCTTTCCCGCGTCTATAGGCGAAGAACCCAAAGTAGCGTCTGTGCCAAAAAGTTCCCCGCGGACGGAGCTGTAATAAACCAAATAGCCGTCCGTGGAAGCGACCGGACTTTGTTTCCAGCGCAGTAATACTCCGCCGTCAACAGCGACGGCTGTAAAATTAGAAGGCGGCAGAGGAGGCTCGTTCGGCTGATAGACAATACGCACCTCGTCAAGATACGGAGTAGTTTCGCCATCCGCAGACGGGTAAAAATCAACCGCTATTTGCACATAACGTCCTTTAATTATTTCCGCGATATTACTGCCAGGCGTAAAAGCTGTCCATTTAATATTTTTAAAAAGCCATGGGTTTTCGCCGGCGCGGATAAAAAAGCTCATTTCTGAATCGTCGGAAAAGCGGAACCTTCCATTTTCGCGGAATTCATTGCTGATTCGCGTGCCTTTAATGCTTGTTCTGCCTCCTGAAACATCAACCCTGACTACGGCGCTGTTAATGCCGCCCAAATCAATATAAGTTGTCTCTGCCCTGCCGCCTACGGGCGCGTATTTTTGAACGGAAGAACGCCCGGCGCATAGACCATGAATTTTAAACTCGTCCATCATGCCCCTGAACTTTCCGCCTAGAACAAAAAAACCCTTGTCTCCCGCAATAGGCGTAAAAGTCTCGGCGCTTTCGCGCCCTGTAGATGTCGCGTACACAATTGTCTCGCTGTTGCCGTCAACAAGATATTCGATCATTCCTGTAACCGCGTCAAAACGAATAAGGTGATGGCTCCATTTCTTGGGGACTATAAAAGAGTTGCCTGAAAATTCAATGTTCTTATAAGATGAATTATCCAGAGACGCAAAAAAGTTTACAAACGACCATTGAAGACGGTTTTTAGAGGCAGTGCAATTAATCCGCTGAACGGAATAATTTTCGTTCACAAGTTTGGATGCCGTCCAAGAAAGTATCTGTTCGCCATTTTCCAAATTAAGCGGGTAAAGCCAGAATTCAATCGTAAAATCCTTGATACGGCTTTCGGACGAGAAAAGAGCGCTACCGTCTTTCGGTTTAATGACAAGCGGATCGCTACCTTTGGACAAATTGTCCGTTCCGAAAAGAGCCGCCCCTGTTCCGGCTCTCGCAAAACGGCGGTCTACTGCCTCAAGATTAGGCGAAACTGTAACGGAATAACGCCCCGCGCTGTCGTTAAAAAGCGCAGTGTCTCCCTCGTCAAAGGAAAGATAAAAATCAGGCGTGAATTCCGTAAGCGGATAATATTTTCCAAGCACTCCTTCCGCTGATGAATAACCGGCAGAAGACGGACCGGCGGAAGAAAGAACAAGCACCGGATACGGTCTTACAGACCTGACTTCCGTAACGCCGATTCTGTCCCGCGCGTACTTCCATGTATTCTCTCCGCCTAGAGAAAGAGTTTTCTCCCCAATTCCGTGAACACTACCTGAAACAAACAGGAAAGTGTATACTACAAATATGAAAATCGATCCTTTTTTCATAGTTTTTCTATTTATCGGCAAAAATTGATATGAATAATCAGACAAATTCGGAAAATTTACAAGAAAAACTGAAATTAACGGCAACTGACGCCCCAACGGAACCAGGTGTTTACATTATGAAGGACGCGGGCGGAGAAATTATCTACATTGGCAAGGCAAAATCCCTGAAAAACCGCCTAAAATCATATTTTTCGGGTGAAAAAGACATAAAAACCGCTACCCTAATGCGCCATGTGCGCAGTATAGAAACCATAATTGTTCATAGCGAATTCGAGGCTTTTCTGCTGGAAAACACCCTCATTAAACAACATTCGCCAAAATACAACATCGCTTTAAAAGACGGAAAAACCTACCCTGTTATACGTATTACAAATGAGGATTATCCGAGAATTTTCCGCACGCGCCGTATAATTCAGGATAACAGTCTATACTTCGGGCCGTTTACGAATTCGTACAGTATAGGTTTAATGCTGGAAATTGTCGACAAACTTTTTCCGTTGCGCAAATGCAAAAAGATGAAAAAAAACGGGCCGTGCATGTACTATCATATTAAACGATGTATGGCCCCGTGCTGTAAAAAGATCAATATTGAAGATTACCGCCTTAACGTACAAAAAATACAGGAACTGCTTTCCGGCAAAATAGATTCGCTTATAATCGAGCTTACAGAAAAAATGCACGAAGCGGCAAAGGCTTTGCAATTTGAATATGCGGCTAAAATTCGCAATTCGATTAAAACGATCGAAAGTATTACGGGAGAAAACAGCGCGGTAGAAGATTTTAACCCCGAGGACAGGGACTATATAGCGTGGGCAAGCGAAGGAGTGCTTGCTACATTTACCGTCTTTTCCATGCGCGGCGGTAAAATGACGGGCAGAGACCTTTTCCGCACGCGCTCGGCGGCGGATGAACGGGAATCTTTGGAAATCTTTATTACAACTTATTACGACAGCGCCCGCCCGCCGCCCGCGAAAATTTATCTGCAAAATTACAGTGAACAACCGGAACTGATACAGAACTGGTTCAGGGAAAAATTTGATCGCGAATCTGAACTATTGCCAGCGGCGGAAAAGCACCACAGCGCGATTCTTGCGATGGCTTTACAGAACGCGGTAGAAGACTTGCGCAAACGATTGAAGGAAAGAGGCGCAGGACCCGCCCTTGACGAACTTGTAAAAGCGTTAAACTTGCGGACAAAACCGGAAAGGATTGAAGGGTTTGACATTTCCCACCTTGACGGAAAACATCCTGTCGCCTCGCTTATCTCTTTTAAAAACGGGGTTCCCGACCGCAAAAATTACCGCCACTTTAAACTGCGCACGGTAATAGGAAAAGTAGACGACTTTGCCGCCATGCGCGAAGCTGTACAGCGGCGTTATTCACGTCTTGTCCGCGAAGAAAAAGAACTGCCAGATTTAATCCTTGTGGACGGCGGCATAGGGCAGGTGAACGCCGCAAAGAGCGTGTTAGACGATCTCGGTTTGAAATGCGATATTGCCGGTCTTGCCAAGCGCGAAGAGGAACTTTGGCTGCCATGCGCAAAAGAGCCGGTTGTACTGTCAAAGCAGTCAGAAGCGTTAAAAGTTTTGCAATTTGTCCGCGATGAGTGCCACCGCTTCGCCACAAAACTCAACACGCATCTTCGTTCAAAAGACCTGTTTTTCCCGGTACTGGAATCTGTGGAAGGCATCGGAGCAAAGCGAGCGTCTTCTATTATGCGGGCGTACGAAACGCTTGAAAATATTGCCGAGGCTGTCCCCGAAGAAATGGCGGAACGCTGTAAAATAAGCGAATCAGCCGCCCGAGCAGTACGCGCAGTGGCAAAACTCGCGCTTGAAGAAAAAAACGCGCAGAAACAACACAGCGCGCTATAATATTTTAACAAATTATAAACGGAAATATTTCATATTTAGATAATAGACTTGTTCGACAACTGCGAACCTTCGGTTCGAGTTGGTTCCATGACACAGCAATTTAAAGTAAAAAAAATACTTAAGAAACATCGGAAAATTCATCACACAAAGCTCGCAGAGAACAGGATTTAATTACCTTGTTGTGCGTCTGCAATATGTTTTTTTCTTATCTTTATTAGAAGAAGAAGCATGAAAACAGCAATTGACCTTACGCATTACTTATAGCTCTCTGCGCCTTAGCGTCTTCTGCGTGAGAATATTTAAAGGTAAGTTCAATATAGATCGAGGTTGAAAAAGATAAACTTAAAATTACTATCCCGGACAAGTCCAATACGTGATGCCTCAAAATAAAATCTAACCGAAAAGACCGGTTGTCTCAAAATAAAAATCTAACCATAGTCAAACGGCATGAAGGGCTGGAACAGCGAGGGCTTTCCCCCCTTCAAGATT
>JAITUY010000267.1 GCA_031286095.1 Treponema sp.
AATCTTGAAGGGGGGAAAGCCCTCGCTGTTCCAGCCCTTCATGCCGTTTGACTATGGTTAGATTTTTATTTTGAGACAACCGGTCTTTTCGGTTAGATTTTATTTTGAGGCATCACGGGTCAAATTACTGACCCAACCTCGCCAAAAAAAATGAACTACCCCCAGTCCAAAAATGAGCCCCCCCGGTTCAAAAATGGACTACCCCCCAGTCCAAAAATGAGCCACAAACATTACAAGATATAACAAATATAAATAAACAAAAAAAAGAAACAGAAGATTTTATTTTTTTGTTTTTCAAAATTAAAATCTGACATCACAGACATAAATAAAATTTGCCCCAGTTTGAGCGAGAAGACGGCTACAATGAATTTAAATATCAAAAAAGCAATGATATACCAAACGGGTATAAAATCGCGTCATGACCCCTTTTTTAAGCAAATAAAGGCATTATTACTGTATGTGGTGTAATGTGGTGCTATGTGGTACTGGTAAAAAAATTATTCGTCCAGTACAGGCGGCTTGCACCGGGAACAAGTGTCAAGTGCTTCGCCATCGATAGGCACGTCGAAAACCAGCTTTTTCAGCTTCCGCAATTGTGAAAGCGTAAAAATCACCTTCTTTCTGTCTGATCTTAACTATATCGTATTGTAAATCCATAGGTAAATGATAAATCTTTGTGGTATTTCCATAATTATCATGGTTTACATTGCATTTGATAAGCGGATACTCCCCAAGTTCCAATTCTTCTACAACACCTATTTCTAGTGCATCTGCAAATCTGCGAGCTTCATCAGATATTTTTGTATGTGTAACAAAAATGCCTATGACATCTTTTTTATTTTTGGGATTATCTAGTTTATACTTAACAAGAGTTCCATATAGTTGTGCTATATGCTTTTCGTGAATAACCTTATATTTAGACCAGTATTTACATTGCACTATCACAATTTGCTCATCATTTTGTAAAATCAAATCACGACCCAAGTCATTTAATTTTTTTTCAATTCCATAATACTCAACGCGGTATCCTTTTTTTTCAAAAGTGTAACCTACATATCTTTCAAAATCGCGACCAATTTCCCAATTTGTTTTTTTTCTATTAAGATAAAACTCAAGGCTTCTCTCGTTTTTCTCTGTATCGGAAAGTTTTTCGTATTCTTCTTTCGGAAGGAAGTTGCTTAAATAGTCCCCTTCCTCATCTATACCGCTTCCAGTTTCGTCATACTCTGTTATATCTTCTACTTCAGGGATAAGAGTTTTAATATATTCAAGTTCATACCGCAGTATTTTATTTTCTTTAATTACTTTCTTTTCTTTGTCTGTAAGTTCTTTTATCCTAATTGCTCGTAATAGATCATTTGCACGAGTAGATGATTTAAGAAATGTATGATATTCCGATTCAGCGATTGTTAAGTAGTCTGCCATCATACCCGCAAGCCATTTATAGGAATGTAATTTTTCTACAAGAGATTCTTTGATTTTTTTCATTATATCAGTGCAAAAATTATTCTCTCTTATATACCGTAATATTTTTTCTTTTTCATAATTAATTAAAAATTTTATTCTATCTTTTTCTGTTTCAAAAACTACTTGGAATAATGTGTTGTCATAGCCTGTTTCTTTGTCTATCTCCTCTAGTGCTTTTTTATAGGATAGATTAATATCTTCTAAATCTGATATTTTTGTTGTTAATTTATTTATATCGTCCTTTTTTAATAGTATAAGTTTTGCATTTTCTGCTTCTTTCTGTTGCAGAAGCTTAGTAATTTTTGATAATTCATTTCTACAGTTACTCAAGTTGTTTTGTAAATCTGTTTTCTCATTAAAAAATGCACTAATTTTTATTATTATGAATAAAACAAAAATAATACCTATTACTATTAATGCTTCCAAGCTAGTCACCTAATCTAAGCTTACTAAAACATTGATAGTTCAACACTATTTTCTTTTTCTATAATCATTACAATAATCCATTTTTCACCAATTTTTTTAGAATAAACTAATGAACCAACAGGAAAACTGCCTATAATAGTTTCACTTATATGTGAGAAGAAAAAGCCATTATTTTCAAGAGCAGTAAGATATGCCCCATAACATTTTTTCTTATCTAAGAATTCTTGAGCTGTGAACAATTTATAATCTTTAATTTCAGAAGTCATTTCATTTTCTATCTGAAACATCATAATAAAAGTTTTATCATTTATTCCTTTCTCTACATATGTTTTTATATCAATTCTATCAAACCCCTCAAATTTTTTATTCGTTTGATCTAATAAAATAGTTTGCATTTGTGCAATTCTAGAATTGATATATTTTTGGTCAATTTCATTTTCCTGAAAACTTTGTCCAAAAATTATAGAAATTGATAACGTAAATATTAGCACAACAGCAATTAATAATTTTCTTTTCATATCTCAAAATCTACCGTTCAATATAAGAAATATTTCCAACCGTCCGCCACTTAATTATATCACCAGAACGGTTTATCGTGAAGTCGCTTTTACCGTTTTCCCGGCTTTCTTTCAATAGCCACAAGTAGCCCCTGTATTTCATATCCTTCCCCGACAAGTTTTTCTTTGCGCTTACTTCCGTCTTCCCAACAAATCCATGTTTCTTCCTGCCCGTTTTTCCCTTTGGTAATTCTGATCCGCTTGAGGGTGCTGGAATTGTCATGGCGGACAAGCATAATTTCACCATGCTTTGGTCTCTGATTGTGTATGAGCAGGGCGTTATCCCCGTCTTTTATGTCAGCTTCGAGCATGGACTCCCCTCTGACAGTAACACAGTAATAATTTTCAGGGTCGCCCTGTATCAGGGAAGCAGTCCAAGGTCGGGTAGGAGGGGTAGGGTCAAGGTCTCCGAAATCTATGGGTTTGCCGGCGGCGGTTGAGCCGAGCAAAGGAATCTCTATTACCCCCCATTCGTGGAAGATAACATTGTCTTTTACCTCCTCACGAATAGGAATTGTAATATTTGGCAAATAGACTGGTTCGGCTTCCATTACAAATGAGGTTTCCACGGGCTTTGCCCCTCCTTTTTTATGTTTTTTGAGTTTAATGTCTATGAAATCGAGAATATCCTGCCTATCGTTGGGAGATAGGCTAGCTATTTTTTGGGCTATGAAAACTATTTCTTGAGGGATACCATCGGCGTTTTTTCCGGTTATAAGGTATTCTACAGTTGTTCCAAGAAATTCTGCAATCAAATAAAGAGTATCAGCCGCGGGAATAGTCCCTTTTTTAACCCAATCGGTCATAGCCCCTGTATTTATTTTGGCATGTCGACAGACATCAGCCCGATTTAATTGCGAATTTTCTTCCAATATGTTGTCTATCCTAGATACAATTTTTTCACCTGAAATACCCATAAAAAAATTATCGGAAATTTCTTATTTTTTTATTGACAAAACCGGAAATATCCGATAATAATTACACAAGAATTGGAAATATCCGATTTTTAACCCTGCCACTACAGGGTAAAAAGAGGGCTTACACAGCCTTGAACCGTAGTGGCGGGGAGGGGCGGTGTAAGCCCTTTCAATTTTTGTAAGGAGGAAAAGGAGGATAAAGATGAGTAACGGCTACAGCCAGTTTGAAAGTCTTGTAAAAGCACTTGAGAAAATCATTGAGGCAGTGCGCCCTATGGGCGGGTATTTATACAGTGAGGTTGGAGTAACGGTAGATGAAGCCGGGCGCAACCTTTCCCCGGCTTTAAGACTGTCTATTGCGTTTTCGGAGGAACGCCTGACTCAATATATTGCCGAAGCGTATCCGCAAGCCCAATGTAAGGCTGATAAGTAATGCGATTAGAAAGATTGTCAGTCAATGGGATAGCCCCAAGCATGATAGCGGCGATTTCAAGCGACCATGCCCGTAATTCCTGTTCTTTGTCCATTTTTACCTCCAGCTTAATTATCGGCTTATTGGGGCTTGGGCTTGCGGGGGCGACCCATTTGGATATTCCGAATGGTATCAAGGGCTTCGGCTGGGTAAACGGCTTCTTTGGTAAGGGGTCTGATTTTAGCGGCTTCAAGGCGTTTTTTAACGGTCTTGATTTTTAAGCCAAGTTTTTCGGACATTTCCGATGCGGTTAATCCTTCCATAAGGGGATTATCGGAAATTTTGAGGAAGTAAATAAATTTCGTTTTTTGACGATATTTATATTGATAAAGTATAGTTTATAAACTATACTTAAATTAAAGAACCTTGACTGCGACAGGGTGAAAAAGGAAGTTGACTACGGCTTTTCGCAGGAGCCGCGCCGAAAGGCGACCAATAGTCAGCTTCCTTTTTTTTTCGAGGAGAAAAATGAAGAAGTCGGAGAAGAACATTCAAATTTCATTACGTCTGCCGGAAGAAGTACTGAAAAGGATTGACAAAGCGGCAGAGAAGGACGGCAGGACGAGAAACAACATGATAGTACGCCTTATTTGTCTGGCGGCTGATAAATATCATGCAAATCCTCTGGCGAAGGAAGGACGTCAATGATGAGGCTGACGATGTAGAGGGAGGGCTACAGCGCAGGGTGGAGCAACGGTAGCTTGCTGGGGTTACAGCCCAGAGGTAGCGGGTTCAATTCCCGTCCCTGCAAGAAAGTTATTTAGTGGGGTAAAGCAATGGTAGCTTATGCGGCTCATAACCGCATTGTTGAAGGTTCAAGTCCTTCCCCCACCAAGAGAAATCCAACCGTAGCTGGTCTGCGGCAATGGTACTGGAGAGGTTTCGCGGGTGTGTTGGAGTCAGCCAATTGCCCCAAACACTGAACGCCAGTTTATAAACCAGCCTGAAGTAAGGACGCGCGAGTACCCCTCCCGCGTCCAAGCTTCAGAAATTTTTTGAAGGAGGATAGCACTTTGAGTGATGAAGTCCAATTAACAAAGCTTGTGCTTTCGCGTAAAGAGGCGGCAAATTATTTGGGCATTAGTATCAACACCCTTGATCTACACAAAGAAATACCGCGCTTACGTATCGGAGTGAGGACTTTATTCAGAATTGAAACTTTGAATCAGTACCTTGCAAACATGGAGAAGGCATGCAGGAAATAGTAGAAAAACTGGAACGTAACCTAAAAGAAATACGGTTTGGAACCGTAAGCGTAGAGTTGCGTATTCATGACGGACAGATTGTCAAAACCGTTTACACAACGGCACAGACAAAAGTTGAGAAAAACACGGAGGCTAAAAATGAACATTAGAATAATGGGATTAGCAAGATATACATGCGACTTGTTACACAATATTGGCTGTTGTAATGAAGAATGGCAAAAAGTAAATACAGCGAAAGAAGAACTTAAAAAAGCCGTAGATGAGGTGAAAAGCTTGGAGTGGGATCAGTTGTTTGCAATAGAAGATGACGAACGCCAAGAGCTGACAACGCGCCAACAAAAAGTAATTGAATGTTACGCAAATTTAAAGCGGACATTGCTGGAAATATACGGGGATTTATTCAAAGTGATAAAGGAGATATAAAATGGCTGAAACAAAAACGCGGAATATTTATGAAAAAATGGCGGCGGTAAAAACAAAACTGCTTGGTATCAAAAAAGGAGGGAAAAACGATTTTTCACATTACAGTTATTTTGAATTGGGGGATATACTTCCCGTTCTCACGCCAGCCTTGCAGGAAGAACGGTTGTATATGCACACGCAATTTTCTGCTACGGAACAAATAGCCAAGCTGGTTATTGTAGACATCGACAATACCGAAAGCAAAATTGAATTTGAAATCAGATTTGCTGAATGCAATTTGAAAGGAGCACACGAGATACAGAACCTTGGCGCGGCGCAAACCTACACGCGCCGTTATTTAATAATGACCGCCTTTGATATAGCGGAAGCTGACATTGTAGATGCTGGGGCGGAGAAAGACGACAAAAAAACAGAACCCAAAAAGGACAAGCAGACATCTGCACAAAAATCACAGCAAGAAACGCCGCTCAAAAAGGAGACAGAAAAACCCGAAGCGGAAGAAATTACAAAGTTAAAAGCAAACGCATGGGAGCTGATAAAAATGCTCCCCGGAGATCAACAAACGACATGGGTAAATTCCTGTAAAGGCGCAAATAAAGAAGCCCTAAAACAAATAATTAATGACTTATTAAAACTAACGCAAGAAGTAAGCGAACAAACACCGCAGGGCGAACCCGCTAAAACAGCGGAAATGGAAATATTTTAAGGAGAAACGGAATGGAAATTACAAACAGGTTGAATTTACCAGAGGCAATCGTGAAGGCTGTAAGCACGGAACTTCACAACAAATCGGACAAGGAATTATCTGCCACTACCCTACTCAAAGGGATAAAGGAAATTATCCTAGAAAGACGGTATTGGGAAAAACTGAAAGACGATGCCGCAGACAGGATATGGGCGGTATGGGGGGAAGCCGTACACGCCCTTTTAGAGACAGAGGGAGAACATGAATTTTCCGAAATAGACGTTCATGGTTTTATAGACGAAATAAAAATCACTGGACGCATTGACAATTACAACATGGAAGCCGGAATAATCACCGATTACAAGACCGCCAGCGTTTGGAAAACCATAGTAGGCGACTTTGAAGACTGGAGAATGCAGGGAGCTATTTATTCATGGCTACTTTATAACAACGGTTTCAGGATTGAGAAATGCCGATTTATAGCTTTGCTTAAAGACCACAGCAAGAGTAAAGCGAAGTTTGACAGCAACTATCCGCAATCGCCTGTAGTTATTTATGAATTTCAAATAACAAAAGCATTACTGGAAGAAGCAGGAAAATTCGTAAAACAGCGCGTAGCCGAATACCTTAAACATATCGGCAAAGCCGATGACGACATTCCCCCCTGCACTGACAAAGAACGTTGGGCGGAAAAAACAAAGTACGCGGTAATGAAACAAGGAAACAAACGCGCAATTAAAGTATGCGATACGGAAATAGAAGCAAGGCAAAAAGCTGAATCACAGGGTATCGGACATTATGTAGAAACCCGCCCCGGAACCTCAAAGAAATGCAGTGATTACTGCGTTTGCAGGGACTACTGTAATTTTTATAACAACATCGTGAAACAGCAGGGAACGAGCGAGGAATAGCAAAGAAAGAAATGAGTGAACACAGCCGCGCGGAAAAAAAGGCATGGGTAGAATTCTCCAAAATGATACGCGCCAGAGACAATATAGGCGGGAACTTCCGATGTCCGACATGCGGGCGCACACTTCCTATTGAAGAAGCTGACGCGGGGCATTACATAACCCGCGCTCGCAAGAGTGTTATGTTTGATGAGATGAACGTCCATGCGCAATGCAGACACTGTAATCGCTTCGAGGAAGGAAACCATTTTTTATACAGAAGATGGCTGGTAGATAAATACGAAGAAAAAAAAGTAGAGGAACTGGAAAGACGCGCGCACATATCAGGCGGATATACTACGGTAGACCTGCTGTTGATGGCGAAAGATTATCGAGCCAGAACTAAAGCAATTATTGAGAGGAAAGAAAAATTACAGAATTTATTGGAGGGGTTTAAAAAATGAAAGTACAAATAAAAGTAATGAACAGACAAGGCGCAGAAACAGAGCGTGTATTTTTATCAGAAATGAAAGATGTACGAACTAGCAAGGAAGTACTTGCGGAAATATTTAGGGGCAAACAAGCAGTAGGAAATGATAATAAAACAATGATCCGTTGTGGAGAAGATAAAGACTTTTATGGCGTAACAACGAAAGCGCAAATAATCGGCTGGGTTGAGAACCGATTGGGTAAGGAGTTGTAATAAAACGAATATTTTTGATTTAAGGAGGCAATATGATTTATTTATGGGTAAAAGATGAAGGCTGGAAAGAATTTGAACTGACAGATGCTGAAGCGTTAAAAGAGCGCGGTATTTATATCGGAAACGGAGTCAGTATCGGAAACGAAGCCAGTATCGGAAACGGAGTCAGTATCGGAAACGAAGCCAGTATCGGAAACGGAGTCAGTATCGGGGACGGAGCCAGAATCGGAAACAGAGTCAGTATCGGGGACAGAGCCAGTATCG
>JAITUY010000001.1 GCA_031286095.1 Treponema sp.
TTCGAGGCGATAGACACAGGAGTAAAGACGGTTGCGCAACAGGAAGAAAATATCCGCAACGCGATGGAAGAACAGGGAGAGGGAAGCAAGCAGATACTGCAAAGCGTAGGTAGCTTGAATGGGCTTACCCAGCAGGTAAAGGGCGGCAGTGAAGAGATGCTTGACGGCAGTAAGGAAGTAATGCATGAAAGCCAAAACCTTGAAAAAGCGACTCAGGAAATAACCGGCGGAATGAACGAGATGGCGTCTGGGGCGGAACAGGTAAATATCGCGGTAAGTCATGTTAACGAGATAAGTACAAAAAACCGCGAGGCAATTGACTCTTTGATGCAGGAAGTGTCGCGCTTCAAGGTGGAATAGATTTGATGAAACCTCAAAAAACCAGACTTGTTCAATAACTGCGAACTCCGGTTCAAATTTGGTTGCCGAACAAGTCCATTGAAGTTTTTAAAAAACCATAATCACGCTTTTCGTAAGATTCTGCATTTACTTTGGAGGGAAGTGCAGTAAAGTAATTGAAAGTGGTGGTTTATGTCTGATAAAGTCTTGGAACAAAAGACAAAAAAGACACTCACGCGGTATATGCAGATACTGTTTGTGGCGCTTGCTTTTGGGCTGATGGTAGTTGCAAGCTATTACTTTGTAAGCGACATTGAAAACAGGCATTTAAAAAAAAATGTAAAAGACATAATTTCTCATACGGAAGAAAGCATTAAAACCGGTTTGATTGAGCCTGAAGCTGTTTTAGACAATCTTTCGGAAAATATCCGCGGCATGATCCTGCAGGGGGGCGAGGAAGGCTACGGATTCCTGTTAAATGAAAGCCTGATAATAATTGCTCACCCGGAACCCAAAATGATTGGTATGGCGTTTCATGACGCAAATAGCCGTATTGCCTTTTATGAGGATAAATTAATACAGGATAGTTATGTTTCAGAAGTTATAACAACCAACTACAATGGTATCTCCTCTATTGTCTTTATCGAAAAACTTCAGAACGGCTGGTATATGGGAGTTGTAACGCCGAGAGACAAATATCATCAAGGCGCAAGAAACATGGCTTTTGGCCTTACAGTTATGGGCGCTGTATTGGCAACGGCGCTTATTATTATATTACTGGCAATATTTGGCGAGATAAACAAGGAAAATGATAAATTTCAAAAAATGGCGCATTGGTATAACGCGATTCTTAACGCGATACCGCTACCCATAACAGTTACCGATACGGAAGCAAAATGGACATTCATAAACTTGGCCGTTGAAAAATTTCTGGGTATCACGCTGAAGACTGCCCTGGGCAAACCTTGCAGTAATTGGGGCGCAACAATTTGTAATACGCCCGATTGCGGTATCGTCTGCGCGAAAAGAGGTCTTAAACAAACTTATTTTTCAGAAGGGAACTCGTCTTACAAGGTTGATGTCGCAATATTAAAAGATTTAAACAAGAATATTATGGGATATATCGAAATAGTACAGGACATTACTGATCTGAAAATTATGGCAAAAAAACAAGCGGATGCAGAAGCCGCAAACTTTGCTAAATCCGCTTTTCTTGCAAAGATAAGCCACGAAATACGCACGCCGATGAACGCTATTTTGGGCATTACCGAAATTCAACTGCAGAACGAAACACTTTCGCCTGATATGAAGTCAGCGTTAAACAGGATATACAATTCCGGTTATTTACTGCTCGGAATCATAAACGACATACTCGACTTGTCCAAAATAGAAGCGGGCAAGCTTGAACTATTTCCCATAGAATACGATGTCCCAAGCCTGATTAACGATACTGTAAGCCTGAATGTTGTAAGGTACGAAAGCAAGCCCATTAAATTCAATCTTCATGTCGATGAGAACATTCCGTCTGTGTTGTTGGGCGATGAGCTTCGCATAAAACAAATTCTTAATAATCTGCTTTCCAACGCATTTAAATACACCGCTGACGGCGAAGTTACAATGTCGGTCTTTCCGGAAATACAGCGGGAAGAACCCGGTGAAATAAAGCTTATTTTCCGCATAAGCGATACAGGACAAGGTATGACTGCCGGTCAGTTGGATAGACTTTTTGAGGAATATATGCGCTTTAACAGGGAAGTTAACCGCGCTGTCGAAGGGGTGGGGCTGGGCATGAGTATTACAAAACACCTTGTCAGGTTAATGAACGGCGAAATTAGCGTAGAAAGCAAACCCGGCAAAGGTTCGGTATTTACCGTGCGTCTGCCGCAAAAGGTTTCCGCGAATTCAAGCGTAATAGGCAGGGAGTTGGCTGAGAAAACCGCGCTGATGAGTCCCATCAGAAATGCGCATGCCAAAAAAGCGCCGATTATATACGAATATATGCCTTACGGCAAAGTATTAATTGTAGATGATGTGGAAACAAATTTGTATGTTACCAGAGGATTGATAAACCCCTATGGGTTGTCGGTTCAAACCGCTGAAAGCGGCTACGAAGCAATCGAAAAAATAAAGAACGGCGAAACATGGGACATTATATTTATGGACCATTTTATGCCGGGAATGGACGGTATCGAGACGGTAAAAATTATACGCGGTATGGGATACACAAAGTCCATTGTTGCGTTAACGGCCAATGTTATAACCGGACAGGCGGAGATGTTTTTTGCAAGCGGGTTTGACGATTTTATTTCCAAGCCGATAGACATTCGCCAACTGGACATTGTGCTGAACAAGCTAATACGCGACAAATACCAGGCTGAAACCACAGAAACCGCCCCGCAGATAAAAGACAACATGGAAAAAAGCTCCGGTTCGCCGCCTGTAAGCGAGAATATTAAAAATATTTTTAAAAGAGACGCGGAAAAGGCAATTGACGTACTGGAAACAATACTCAAAAAACAGGACAACTACGGGAACGAGGATATACAGCTGTATATTATCAACGTACACGCAATGAAAAGCGCCCTTGCCAATGTCGGGGAAACGGAACTTTCCGTCTTTGCAAATAAGTTGGAATCAGCGGGACGGACGCGGAATATTGCTGTAATACTAAATCAGACGCCCGTGTTCTTATCCTCCCTTCGCGCAATTATTAGTTAGTCTGCCTATAATGCGGACACATTATGGACCCGGCGGTTTCCGAAAAGTCAGACCTTCGGTCTGATACATACGGTCTGTTGAAAAACTTCAGTTTTTAAACAACTTCCTTATAAAATTGCATTTTTGCAAGGCTGTATCCTGAAAAAATGCACGATTTGTTCAATAACCAGCGGGGTTATTGAATAGAGTTGTTCGGAATCTTCAGTTTCTGAACAACTTCATATGAAAAATGCGGTTTTGTCGAACTTTCGGACTAAAGTCCGCGTTCGCAGGCTTATAGCCTGAAAGACCGCAAGACTGGTCAGCGTAGCTGGCATGAGACAACCAACTCGAACCGAAGGTTCGCAGTTGTCGAACAAGTCCAATATTAAAACAAACCTGTTTTACCGTACAGATTCAGTCCGCAATATACTTTCCAATCAACAACCTCGTAATGAAGGGCGGGGTATTAAACCCCTCGCATACAATAAATTATCTGCAATTTTCCGGTATGCCGCTAAAGATGTGGCGGATATTAGAGAAATTGCTTTATACAAGACCGCAGACTGGACAACAGTAATTAATGAAGCGCGGGATAAAGAAGCAGGTCTTGAATTTGTTTATGTCTCTGAAATTTTAGCAAGTATACCCCATAGTGAATTTGAAACAATTGCATGGACAAAAAAACTTCTTGGGAAGAATTTCGTGGCGACATTGACCGGATTGTATGTGAAATGATAAGCGGGGAATCACTTTAGTGCGTAAACTAACAAATATACTGGTTACAGGCGGAGCGGGCTTTATCGGCTGTAATTTTATACGCTATTTACTGGAAAAGGCGGAAGGTTTTTCCGGCAGGATTATCAATCTGGACGCCCTTACTTACGCCGGCAACAAGATGAGCCTTGAAGATATCGAAGCGAAGTACGGCGCTACTATAGCGAAGCGTTATTTTTTTGAACACGGCGACATTTGCGACCGCCGTTTGGTTGAAAGTTTGTTTGTAAAATATGAAATTGACACAGTGGTGCATTTTGCCGCCGAAAGCCATGTAGACCGTTCAATTTTAGGTCCAGAGGCTTTTGTAAAAACCAACGTGATGGGAACCTTCACTCTGCTTGATGTTGCGCGTAATGCATGGAAAGAAGCTGTGTCTTCTAAAGAAGCCGCCGGAAAGCCGCACCAGAACGTACTTTTTCACCACGTCAGCACCGACGAAGTTTACGGCTCTTTGGGCGAAACCGGATATTTTACAGAAAACACCCCGTACGACCCGCGCTCGCCCTATTCGGCAAGTAAGGCGGCAAGCGATCACCTTGCGATGGCGTATAATCACACTTACGGCTTGCCGGTAACGCTTTCCAACTGTTCAAATAACTACGGTCCGTATCAGTTTCCTGAAAAGCTTATTCCGTTGATGATTCTTAATATGCTGGAAGGAAAGCCCCTGCCTGTTTACGGCGACGGAAAAAACATCCGCGACTGGCTGTTTGTGGAGGAGCACAATTCTGCGGTTTGGACGATTATGCGTAACGGCGTATCAGGAGAAACATACAATATTGGCGGCGAAAATGAATGGGAGAACCTCAAACTGCTCAACGTACTGATTGACATTGTCTGCGCAAAAGCAAAATTAGACCCCGCCAAAGTTCGCGGTACTATAACTTATGTTAAAGACCGTCCTGGTCATGACCGCCGTTATGCGATAGACTGTTCCAAATTAAAACGCGAACTTAACTGGAAACAGAATGTAAATTTTGAAGAAGGGCTTTCCCGTACTGTTGACTGGTACTTGGCAAACCCGCAGTGGATAGAGAGCATACGTTCCGGCGAGTATCAGAAGTGGGTAGAGAAAAATTACGGGGAAAGGGGATAGAGAAAATGTATAATGTAGCGTTGATAGGTTGCGGCAGAATCAGTTTTAAGCATATTGAAGGTTTTGTTGATAATGCCGGTAAATTGAACTTAACAGCTGTTTGTGATCCTGTAAAAAAGCGGGCGGAGGAAAAAGTAAGCGAGTATCAGAAAAAATTCCCGGATGCGGCTGTCGCTGTATATGAAGACTACCGTGAAATGTTAGCCAAACAAAAACCTGATATCGTTACCATTGCAACAGAGTCCGGAAAACATTTTGAAATTACCGTAACCTGCCTTGAGGCAGGATGTCATGTAATCTGCGAAAAACCGATGGCGCTGTCAGTTAAAGACGCTGATAAAATGATCGCTGTCGCAAAAAAAAACAAGCGAAAACTTGCCGTATGTTTTCAAAACCGGTTCAATGCGCCTGTACAAAAATTGCGGACTGCTCTTGAGGCGGGGCGTTTTGGCAGAATATTACACGGTATGGTTCAGATACGCTGGAACCGGAATGAGGCCTATTACGCGGAAGCGCCATGGCGCGGAACATGGGAACAGGACGGCGGGACATTGATGAACCAGTGTACTCACGGCATTGATCTTCTGCAATGGATAATGGGTGAAAACGCGGTAAGGGTACAGGCGCAAACACGCCGTTTTATGCGCCCTATTGAAGCGGAAGATTTTGGAGCCGCTATCGTAGAGTTCAAAAACGGCGCAGTCGGTATTATTGAAGGTACTGCGGATATTTTTCCAACGAACTTAAATGAAACTCTTTCTATCTTTGGGGAAAAAGGCTCGGTAGTAATCGGCGGACTTGCTGTTAATAAATTGGAAACATGGCGTTTTGCAGACGCTAATTCTGTAGGAGATACAGAGGATAAGATTTTAAATCCAAACGAAAAAGACCCTCCGACAGTATACGGTTTTGGTCATTCTGTGCTATTTAAAGACTTTATTAATTCAATTGAATCAGACCGTGAACCATTAGTGTCAGGGGAAAGCGGCAAAAAAGCGCTGGAGATAATTCTTGCTATTTATAAATCTCAAAAAACAGGTAAGCCTGCCGGTTTGCCTTGTGATTTCTCTACTCTTAAAATGAAAGGAATATTTGATAAATGAAAGTACCGTTTTACGACGCAACAAGAGAGTACAATATTTACAAAAATGAATTTGATAAGGCAATCGCCGGTGTTATTGCTAGCGGCGCTTTTATTCTTGGAAAACAAGTGCAGGAATTTGAAGAAGCGGTTTGTAAGTATACAGGCGCAAAATATGCCGTCGGCGTTGCAAATGGAAGCGACGCGCTTGTAATCGCTTCCGATATACTGGGTTATAAAAACGGCGCAGAGGTTCTTACTCCAGTTTTCACTTTTTTTGCGTCGACATCCTGCATAGCCCGTTTAAACGGTCAACCAGCATTTTGCGATGTGGACGAAGATACCTTTTGCATGGATATGAAAGATGCGGGAAACCGTATAACCGGTAAAACAAAAGGAATACTGCCGGTTCATCTTTTTTTGCAGACAGCGGATATGAACGCCTGTATGGAACTTGCGCAAAAACATCACCTAACGGTACTGGAAGATGCGGCGGAAGCATTTGGTATGAGAATAATGTACAATGGCGAATACAAACACTCCGGATTAATCGGCGATTTCGGCGTTTTTTCATTTTTCCCGACCAAGACCCTCGGCGGATATGGTGACGGCGGAATGATTGTTACCAATAATGAGGAACTGTATCAAAAAGCGAAAAGCTACAGGACGCATGGTTCTTCAAAAAAATACCATCATGATTACATTGGTTACAATTCGCGGCTTGACACTTTACAGGCGGCGGTGCTGAATGTTAAACTGTCGCACATTGATATTGCAATTCAAAAGCGGGCGGATCACGCCTCGCATTACTGTGAAATGCTGAAGGGCGTTAGCGGAATTAAATTGCCGGTTATTAAAAACGGCAACAAAGAAGCTAACTATGTGTTTTGTATACAGTCCGAAAAACGAGACGCGCTTGAAAAATACCTTCAATCAAAAGAGATCGGCACTTCAATTTATTATCCTATTCCTCTTCATCTGCAAAAATGTTTTGAATATTTGGGCTATAAAAAAGGCGATTTTCCCACAGCGGAAAAGTTATGCGAAACAGTACTGGCGCTTCCCATGTTTCCGGAACTGACCGAAGATGAAGTCAGTTTTGTGTGCGAGAGTATCAAAGAATTTTATCAAAGATGAGCGATACAAAAGCATATTTTGTTCATGAATCCAGTTATGTAGACGCCGATGCTGAAATTGGCGAAGGTACAAAAGTGTGGCATTTTTGCCATATTATGTCCGGCGCTAAAATCGGCAAAAAATGTTCCATTGGGCAGAATGTGAATGTAGGTTCGCGCGCGATTATCGGCGATGGAGTAAAAATACAAAACAATGTTTCGGTATATGATGATGTAATTATCGAAGACGATGTTTTTTGCGGTCCGTCCTGCGTGTTTACCAATGTAATAAACCCGCGCGCCTTTGTTGAGCGCAAGCATGAGTATAAAAAAACCCTGGTAAAAAAAGGTGCTTCCATTGGTGCAAACGCAACGATTGTCTGTGGCGTTACCATCGGGGAATACGCGCTGATAGGGGCGGGAAGTGTGATAACGCGGGATATACCCGCTTACGCGCTGGCGTACGGAAACCCGGCGCGAGTTCAGGGGACGGTGAATGAGAAGGGAGATATTTCGATTGAGTGATATATCAGACAAGATTAGTTTCATTTCCTGTATAATCCCTGAGTTTGCGGACGCATATAAAATGTCTATTCCTAATGCATATAATTTTTTAAAAAAATATGGCGGATTAAAATATTTACTGGATGAATGGTGGGCTTTACATACTGAAAATATTGTTTGGGCTGTCAGGGACATTTACGAAGTCTGCCGGAATAACGGAGGTCCCAGATAATGCTTGTATATCATGGCGGTTATGCTTTGATAGAAGAGATCGAGCTTGAAAAATGCAGGCCGTATACGGATTTTGGGAAAGGTTTTTACGTAACAAAATATAAAAACCACGCCGAAAATTGGGCAAAAAAATCGGGAAAACGTAACAATACTAACGGTTACATTACCGTTTTTAATTATTCAAATACTTCATTTGTGGATTCTATTTGTAAAAAGAAAAAGTTTGACGGATATACAGAAGAATGGCTGGATTTTATTGTTAGAAGTAGAAATGTGGACTCTGTTGAGCAAGTTCATGATTTCGATATTGTAGAAGGTCCGGTTGCCAATGATAAAGTACAGAATAGATTGGAATACTATCTAGCAGGGAAAATATCAAGAACTGATTTTTTAAAAGAATTAACATATCATGAAGAAACTCATCAAATTTGTTTTTGCACTATTGCTTCTCTACAAACATTAAAATTTATTGACAGGGATTTAACCGTCTATATAGAGCAGATAAGCGAAAATATATTGAGTAACATTGTTAAGGATAAAAATATTGATGTGTATTCGGCTTCCGATATTTTTTATTCTTCCAAAACATTTGCTGATATTGCAGATAAAAAACTTGAGTACTACAAACAAGACTGGCAGATAATTTATAGAAAATTACAGAATGAGTTGGGGTACTAATTTATATCTAATATGAATAATCTCCTATACAAATTAATCAGAAAACTTCTTTTTAAGCTTATTGCCAAGAAAAAGAAAGAGTATGATCGTTTTTTGTCCGTTCCTGATTATATTATCGATCGATGGGAAAGGGCAAAAATGATGGGATTTGGAGAAGGAAGTTCTGTTTATGATTCATGCCTTGTATTGGGGAATGTTTCAGTGGGAAAGAATACATGGATAGGACCGTATACTGTATTGGATGGTTCCGGCGGCGGATTGATAATAGGTGATAATTGTCAAATTGGTCCTGGGGTAAAGATATATTCCCATGATACTACAAAAAAAGTAATAGATTCAAATGCAAAAACTGAAAAATCTTCCATTATAATAAACAATAATGTAGCTATTGGTTCAAATACTGTCGTTTCTATGGGGGTTCATATTGGGGAATGTGTTATTATTGCCCCCAATAGTTGGGTTGTTAAAGATATACCTCCATATTCAAAGGCTTTTGGAAGTCCTGCAAGAGTATCCGAAAAGATCGAAAAAATATAAGGATTGTTAACATATAAGGAGAATCCATGTTAAAGGGAAAAATTGCTCTTGTAACGGGAACTTCACGGGGAATAGGTAGACAGATCGCCCTCACGTTTGCCGGAAATGGCGCAGTAGTGTATGCAAACGCCAGAAAAGAAGGTTCTCTTGATAGTTTAACTGAAGAGAGCAAAAACATGAATGGTAAGGTCATGCCGTTATACTTTGATGTTACCGATACGGATGCTTTAAAAAACGCTTTTATAAGGATAAAAAAAGAAAACAGAAAACTTGATTGCCTTGTAAATAACGCGGGCATTATGCAAGATGCACTTATAGGAATGATAGATAAAAAAACCATACATGACGTGTTTGAAACAAATGTTTTTGCTGTAATGGAATTGACGCAACTTGCCGCGCGGATTATGATAAAACAACAAAGCGGTTCGATAATCAATCTGGCAAGCATAGTAGGTATAAATGGTAACAAAGGCCAGCTTGTTTATTCAGCGTCAAAAGGCGCAGTTATTGCTATGACAAAAACAGCGGCAAAAGAACTAGCGCCGCAAAATATCAGGGTAAACGCCATTGCGCCGGGAATGATAGATACGGAGATGTTTCGTTCCATTGGCACAGAGAAAACAACCGAAAGACTTGGAAATATAGGTATGGGAAGACTTGGAACAACTGAAAATGTGGCAAAAACCTGCCTGTTTTTGGCATCCGATCTGTCGGAATATGTAACAGGGCAAATTGTTGGCGTAGACGGCGCTACAATAATATAAAGAGCAGGAGGAGAAAAATGACAAACCTTGAAAAGTACGAGAAAACGTTTACTGAAACTTTTGACATGAGCAATGACAGACTTACCGGTCTCCAATACCAGCATATTCCCCAATGGGATAGCGTGGGACATATGTCGCTTGTTGCCGCTCTTGAAGAAGCCTTTGATATTATGATGGACACGGATGATATAATCGACTTAAGCAGTTTTGAAAAAGGTAAGGAAATATTGAAGAAATACAATGTGGAACTTTAGCAAATTTAACGCTAATATCGCTTTTATAGAAGAAAGCGGTGAAAAGACAACTTATGCTGAACTGCAAGCTGCGAGTAAAGTACTCGTTTCAAATATAAATGGCAGGTCGGTTTCTTTTAATTTTTGTACGAATGAGAAAGGTTCTCTGCTGGGCTACGCCGCCTTTATTAATGGCAGAATCGTTCCCGTTATGCTAGACGCAGCCCTCGAAAGAGGGCTTGTTTACGCGCTTGTCGAAAATTATAAGCCCGATTATTTATGGTTGCCGCAGAACATGGCGGATGAGTTTTCAGATTATTCGAAAGTTTATTCCGTCTGGGGCTATACACTGCTGAAAACACCCTACGATAAGATTTTTCCGCTTTACGAAGAACTTGCGCTACTTTTAACGACTTCAGGTTCTACCGGTAGCCCTAAGTTCGTAAGACAAAGTTACGCCAATATACGGGCAAACACAGAATCAATCGTAAAATACCTAGAGATTGATGCTACCGAACGCCCGATAACTACCCTGCCGATGAGTTATACCTACGGGCTTTCTATTATCAATAGCCATTTATGGGTGGGAGCTTCCATTATTCTAACGCAAAAAACACTTATGCAAAAAGAGTTTTGGCAACAGTTTAAGGATTATGGCGCAACATCTTTTGGCGGTGTTCCATATATTTACGAAATGTTGGAAAAACTTCGTTTTTTTCGAATGGATCTGCCTTCGTTACATACCATGACGCAGGCGGGAGGGAAACTTTCTCCAGAATTGCATAAAAAATTTGCCGAATATGCGCAAACGAATGGCAAGAAATTTGTTGTTATGTACGGGCAAACGGAGGCCACGGCACGGATGTCCTATCTACCCGTCGAAAAGTCACTTGAAAAATATGGCAGTATGGGGATTGCCATACCGGGCGGCGAATTTAGTTTGATAGACATTGACGGGAAAGAGATAATGGAACCAGAAGTTGTTGGTGAACTCGTTTATAAAGGCACTAATGTTACTCTTGGTTACGCAAAAAGTGGTGCTGATTTGGCAAAAGGCGATGAGCGTAGCGGCGTTTTAGTAACAGGCGATATGGCGAAACGAGACGCCGATGGATTTTATTATATAGTCGGACGTAAAAAACGCTTCCTTAAAATCTTCGGCAGTCGCGTAAACCTTGATGAAACGGAGCGGCTTATTAACGGCGCTTTTGAAGGTTTGGATTGTGCCTGCGGCGGCGTTGATGACAAAATGACGGTCTTTATAACCAATGCCGGGGTTACTGACAAAGTGATGAAGTTCCTGACTGAAAAAACAGGTATTAACCGTGCCGCGTTTATGATTACTGTAATTGACAGAATACCGCGCAGCGAATCGGGGAAAATTTTATATAGCGAGTTGAATAAAATTGGCAATTGATGAAATCTTGCAGGTACCGCCTTTTTCACTTGATAAAGCTGAAAAGGAAAAAATGTTGACATCGCGGCTTTTGGAGCTTACAAAACAGCACATTGTAAATTGTCCACAATACGCGGCAATGATGCGTGGTCTTGGCTTTGATGTTGATAAGTGTGCAAACTATTATAATTTGCCTTTTTTACCGGTAAGCCTTTTTAAGGAACTGGACTTAAAAAGCATCCTACAAGAGGATGTTTTTAAGGTTATGACTTCGTCCGGCACGACAGGCCAGGCAGTTTCAAAGATTTATTTAGACAAAGAAACAGCGGGTGCCCAGCAAAAAGCGCTTGTAAAGATTGTATCGGAATTTACCGGTTCCGCGCGTATGCCCATGCTGATCATCGATAGTCCGTCGGTAATAAAAGACCGCGCTATGTTTTCGGCAAGAGGCGCGGGTATATTGGGTTTTTCCATTTTCGGATCTGACAGGGTTTACGCCCTTAACGATGATATGGAGATAGACATTCCGGCGATAGAGGCGTTTCTTGAAAAGCACAAGGGCAAAAAACTTCTGCTTTTTGGATTTACCTTTATAGTATGGCTGCATTTTTACAGGGAATTGCTGAAACTTGACAATAAACCGGATTTACGCAACGGCATATTGATACATGGCGGCGGATGGAAAAAACTTATATCCGAGGCCGTTTCAAAGGATGAATTTAAAAAACGGCTGACAGATGTGTGCGGGATTTCCGATATTCATGACTATTACGGAATGGTTGAGCAGACAGGTTGTATTTATATGGAATGTGCTTACGGTCACTTGCATGCGAGCGTGTTCTCGGATGTAATTATACGCTGCCATGTCGATTTTTCACCCTGCGCTATCGGTGAGGCTGGTATTGTTCAGGTGGTTTCTGTGTTGCCTGAATCCTATCCTGGACATTCTCTGCTAACAGAGGACGAGGGCGTTATACTCGGCGAGGATGATTGTCCCTGCGGACGAAAAGGAAAATATTTCTATATAAACGGAAGGCTTAAGATGGCAGAAATACGGGGGTGCGGTGATACTTACGCAGTTGGCAGGTAATTTTGAAGACACGATCAGAGCTATACCGATCGTGCCCTTCGACGATAAAGTGTTGGAGTTTTTCAACGATTTGTCTAAACGGCTAATGAGGGTGCGTGAGTATTCAGACGTAGCGACGTTTGGGTTTTGGTGCAGAAAAACGGCATTACTCAAAGAAAAAGAGAACTATAACGATTTGAGATGGCGGCTTGGTAAAGGGGTAGTTTTTCATTCCACGCCGTCTAATGTTCCTGTAAACTTTGCTTTCAGTTTTGCCGCTGGACTGCTTGCTGGTAACGCCAATATTGTACGCTTACCGGGTAAAGACTTTGAACAGGTTAGAATAATTATAAACGCAATAGAGGAACTTTTTGCCGGTGAATACTCGAGTCTTTCTCCATATCTTTATTTTGTTAGATACTCACCCGACAAAGAACTCCACGACAAATTTTCGTCTGTTTGCGATGTGCGTATAATCTGGGGCGGAGACGCTACAATAAACGAATTACGCCAATCATCATTGAAACCGAGAGCTACGGAATTGACATTTGCCGATAGATACTCAATAGCGGTTATCAATGCGGAAGAATACATTAAAGCTGCGGACAAACCAAAGATAGCGCAGGATTTCTACAACGACACGTATTTTTCCGATCAAAACGCATGTACGGCGCCGAGGATTATTTTTTGGATAGGAGATCGTAAAGAAGAAGCGCAAAAAGCCTTTTGGGAAAGCGTACATTCTTTAGCAAAAGAGACATACGAACTAGCGCCGGTGCAGGCGGTGGGAAAACTAGCTATGTTTTACAAGGTTGCGGCAAATATTCCAACTTTGCTTGTGGATACGAAAGATTGTTATGTTACTCGTATCAGTGTAAACAATGCAAATGAAGAACTTATGCGTTTCAAATACAACAGTGGTTTTTACTTTGAACAGGACATTAGTGAATTAAAAGACATACTGCCAATATGCGGCGAGCGTTTACAAACGCTCATATATTATGGTCTGTGTGAAGAGAAACTGACAAAATTTCTTGCAGAATGTAGACCAAAAGGTATAGATCGTGCCGTGCCGATGGGCAAGTCTATGGATTTTTCATTGACTTGGGACGGATACGACTTGATCCGTCAATTGTCAAGAAAGGTAACGGTAATAAAATAAATATAAAATGGTTGTAAGAACAAAATTTGAATGTATTTCATGTAATAAACATTTTTTCTTTAGATATTCACCAAGCCGAAATAATTTGTTTAAATTCAGATTAAATTGCCCTAATTGTAATTTAGAAATGCATGGAGAATGTTTTCTTAATTATAAAGAAACTGATGGAACAATAAATTTACATGACCTAAGAGAAAAAATAAGAATATCTGGAGCTAAGCAATTAGATTATAATACAATAGAAAAAGATTGTTTTGCGGTAACAGTTTATGCAGATATTCCAATACTAAAGAGTGAATATCTTACCAAAGGTAATGAATTGGGGATAGCTATGCCCGCAATGCAAATTGTCCGATGTTTAGGAAATAATAAAGCTAAAGAATTTTTAACAATGATAGATATTACACTTGATATTCCTGAAGATGATTTCTGGTTTATTAGAGAGGCTTTTAATCAATATAAATTGAATAATTTAGATAAAGCCAAAGAAATACTTGATAAAATAACGAACGAACAAATAATTAAACTTTCTCGTATTCCCTCGACTTGTGCAAAATTATACCAAATATACTTTTTAGGTTTGGTCGGCCAATGGCCAGGTCTTTATCAACACATTAAAATGATTGAGAATTTAAGTAATAATCCTGTTGTTTTTTTTCATGCAATAAAGACTTTTTCTGATATCAATTTTATTGAACATTATCTTGAAAAGATGTTTGATCTTAGTGAGGAATTATTTAATGCACGAATATTAATTACAGTTAGTAAATATTTAGAATACAGTACTATTGGAATTAATGAATATCAATTGACTCACGATTATCCAGATCAGTTTTATCATCTTTATGAACAATTGTGTGAATTTAATCATTTTTTAATAAAAATTATTATAGGTTACTTGAATGCTCAAAATAGAGGTTCTATTGATAATTTTTATAATAATAAGTATAAAAATTATGATCATTATTTTAATAACGCAAAATTATTTAATTCACTAGATTTAATAAAGGAACATAATTATTTTGGTTCTTTTTTTAATACAAATATTGAGAGAAATATACGTAATGGAATCGCTCATAAGATGATTAAATTTTCTATTGATGGACAAAAAATAATTATTAAGAATAAAGGAAAAGAGAGTGAATATATGTATGTTGAAATACTTATTAAAATGATACATTTATCGCAAAGCGGTCTTGCTGGATTTACAGTATTTACCGATATAAAAAGATTGGTATCTGATAAATTGTGGGAAACATAGTGTATATACTACATATAATAAAGTGTTGTTGTAAGTATTCGTAATTTTGCCTATAATTTATATAAGAAATAAATGTGTTTAATAAACAAATAAGGAGTAATTTCTATGGGGGTTTTTATTCATGAGTCTGCGCATATATCACTTGATACTAAAATCGGTGACGGGACAAAGATATGGATAAATTCCCAAGTTAGGGAACATTCACAAATAGGAGAAAATTGTATAATCAGCAAAGATACCTATATTGATGAATATGTAGTTATCGGGAATAGAGTTAAAATACAAAATGGTGTATCTGTGTATCATGGGGTCATAATAGAGGACGATGTATTTGTAGGACCTAACGCTACTTTCACGAACGACCATGTACCAAGAGCCTTTAATTCATCATGGGAAATATCGGAAACAATTGTAAGAAAAGGGGCGTCCATTGGTGCGAACGCGACGATTATATGCGGTGTTACGATCGGAGAAT
>JAITUY010000063.1 GCA_031286095.1 Treponema sp.
TTAAAACTATTACACATTATGCAATGCCATTACAATTTGCATTCCGATAAATCCCATAAAAAAGCCACAAAATCCCGCTTTTGACTGCCAAACCGGAATTCTTTTGACAGCAATATTCAACGAAAGTTTCTTGATGAAATTGCTAAAATGAAGGAACGTAATATCGCTGTTGAAATTTTAAAAAATTGCTCACCGAACAGGTATCGCTTTATCGCCGCACAAATCTTGTTAAACCGGAGAAATTTTCCGAAATGCTTTTCCGTGTGATGAAGGCGTATATAAACGGCATGATTTCCAATGAAGAAGTTCTCGCCGAATTGATAAAAATGGCGAAGGGTGATGCAATGGGCTTAAGCAATAAGGAACTGGCGTTCTATGATGCGCTGACTCTCCCAACGACCTTAAATATTTTTATCAAAATGATGAGCTTGTGGCTATGACCCGCGAGCTTACAGATATGCTCCGTAAGAATCGCACTATTGATTGGCAAAAGAAAGAATCCGCCAGTGCCGGCATGCGGCGCATGGTCAAGAAACTGCTAAAAAAATATAAGTGTCCGCCGGAAGGCATGGAGGACGCAATCGCCACCGTGATTAGTCAGTGCGAAATTTGGGCGGATAATTAACCTCCACCTCACTCCCCGACAACCCCCTCCACCCGCGCCCTGCACTCAAGCGGGAGCGCGATGATCTTCAGCCGCGATTTTTCGCCCGCAAGAATCCGCAAATCGCGCTTGGGACAATCAAACGACTTGGATAAAAAGTTTATCAATTCAGCGTTCGCTTTACCGTCTTCGGGAGCGGCGGCGATGCGCACTCGTAACCGTCCGTCTTTAACACCCGCGAATTCAGTTTTTGACGCTCCGGGTACGGCTTTTATTTCTAATCGAATTGAGTCACTGTCTATACGAAAACAATTATTCATAATCATTAATACGGCTATGTGCGTTCTGCGACTAATAGAGTTGTTTAAAAACTTCAGTTTTTAAACAACTTCCTTATAAAATTGCATTTTTGCCGAACTTTAGTTCGCGGGCTTATAGCCTGAAAAAATGCAAGATTTGTTCATAACTTTTACCGGCGATGAGACTTGAACTCATACAAGGTTGCCCTTGGTAGATTTTGAGTCTACTGCGTCTGCCATTCCGCCACGCCGGCTTTAAATACACTATATCTAAAATTCGCTCTCAAATCAACACCAGTTTGCATGCAAACAAATATTTCGCCCGTCTTTACTCATTTCCCCTGTTTGTGTTAATCCGCGATGATTCGTGGTAAAAATTCTCCCTTCTCCCATATCAACGAAAATCCACCAAACAACAAGCCCGCGCCCCTGCGAGATGTCATCTTAAAGATTCCCTTTCTCCGCCCGTCCGCGCGCTGTTATCTCTACTCTCCAATAATCTTCAATAACACACGCTTGCGCCTTTGCCCGTCAAACTCGCCGTAGAAAATCTGTTCCCATGGACCAAGATGAAGCTTGCCGCCGGTAACGGCGACAACGACTTCGCGCCCCATGATTTGCCGCTTCATGTGGGCGTCGGCGTTTATTTCACCTGTGTTGTGGCGGTAAGAAGCGACAGGCTCGTGGGGGGCAAGTTTTTCCAGCCAGACATCAAAGTCGTGATGCAGACCGGACTCGTCGTCATTGATAAAAACGCTTGCGGTAATATGCATGGCGTTGGCAAGGCATAATCCCTCTTGAATACCGGACTCCCTCAACAAACCTTCAACTTCACTTGTAATATTGATAAATTCACGCGGTTTTTTGGTGTTGAACCATAATTCTTTAGTAATCGATTTCATGACTTAGTATACGACATTAAAACGGCGTATACCAGTACTGGTAAGCGAAATTAAAACGGCGCTTATCTCAAAGTATACGCCATTAAAACATCATATATTACTGCAATAAGCGGCATTACAAGAGATGCATTCCAGACCGTTTTTTCTTGACAATATCGCTATGTGGGGGCAATAATTAAAGAAATTAACCAAAAGGAGTCCCTTGTGAGCCATTCAACAGACAAAGTTAGAAATATTGTTATTGCCGGTCATGGACAAACTGGAAAGACCACCCTTTTTGAGCATATTTTATTCGCCGGGGGAGTTATTCCGCGCGCGGAAACTCTGGAATCCGGTAAAACTACCAGCGATTCAACGCCTGAAGAAATAGAACGCAAAATCTCGATTCACTCGGCGTTGGGTCATGTCGAGAGGGACGGTACGAAAATCAACTTTTTCGACACTCCCGGTTCGTCCGATTTTACCGGGGACGTTATTTCAAGTTTCCGCGCTTCGGAAATGGCTGTTTTAACCGTGGACGGAAAATCGGGCGTTCAGATCGAAACTATAAAACTATGGCGGAATCTTGATGAAAGAAAAAAACCGAGGGGTGTATTCATTACAAAGCTGGACAACGATCAGGCCGATTTTGCCAAGACTCTGGCGGACATAAAAGAAAAATTTAAAATTGAACCCGTGCCGGTTACTATCCCTATGGGGAGCGGAGGCGGATTTAAGGGCGTTATCGATGTACTGCACGAAAAAGCGTATTTATCGGGCGGCGACACGGTAGAAAAAGAAAGCGCCATTCCTGATGAGTTCAAATCTGCGTCTGCGTCTGCGCGTGAAAAATTAATCGAAGCGGCGGCTGAAGGCGACGACGGTCTTATGGAACAATATATCGAAAAAGGCTCTCTCTCCCCGGATGAAATGAAGAAAGGACTTATCGAGGCTTTGGCGCAGAACAAGTATGTTCCCGCTTTTGCGGGTTCCGCATTAAGAAATTCCGGCATTATTCCGCTTTTGGATTTTGCCGCCGATGTTGCGCCTAACCCAAGAATCGCGAAAGACATAATGGTAGACGCAGAAGGCAAAGAGACGGAAATCCCTATCGACCCCGACAAGCCAGTGTCTGCGCTGGTTATCAAGACAAACTACGATCAGTTTTCCGGCAAACTTACATGGGTCAAGGTTATTAACGGAAAACTTACAGCCGATTCCGAGGCGCACAATGTTACCGAAAATAAAAAAGAGCGCATTGGCAAGCTCTATACATGTCAGGGAAAAAAACTTGAGGAAGTGCGGGAACTTTTTGCGGGCGACGTGGGAATTATCACAAAATCCGCCACGCTAAAAACCAACGATACGCTGTCTGCTGTTGACACTGGCAAAACTTTTGTACATCTTCGCCTGCCGGAGCCTGTTCATTCGATCGCCGTAAGCGCGGCGGCTAAAAAAGACGATGACAAGCTTGGCGAATTTCTTGTGCGCGCCGCCGAAGAAGATAAAACTTTCAACTATCATTATAATACCGAAACAAGAGAGACAGTTATCTCCGGTATGGGGGAATTGCAGATTCACATTATTCTGGACAGAATTAAGGCGAATCAGAAGATTGATGTAGAAACCCGCGTTCCCAAAGTCGCCTACCGCGAAACAATCACCAAAAAGGCAAGCGCCGAATACACGCATAAAAAACAGAGCGGCGGTCACGGTCAGTACGGCAAGGTGTTACTCGAAATCGCTCCTCTGCCGCGCGGCGAAAAATATCAGTTTGTAAATGCAATTTTCGGCGGCGCTATCCCCAAGAACTACATTCCCGGCGTAGAAAAAGGGGTAATCGAAGGAATGGCGCACGGTACTATGGCGAGCTATCCTGTCGTGGATGTGGAAGTAAAAGTCGTAGACGGCAAATATCACCCGGTAGACTCAAACGAACTGTCGTTCAAGTTAGCCGCGCGCAACGCTTTCCGCGAAGCCATGAAGCAGGCGAATCCCACGCTGTTGGAACCGGTTATGAATTTGACGGTCTTTATAGAAGAAAAATATCTGGGCGACGTAATGAGCGACCTTTCAGGAAAGCGCGGCAAGATTCACGGTCAAGACTCCGCGGGCGGCATTGCGGAAGTACGCGCCGAAGTCCCTCAGGTGGAACTGTTGCGCTATTCGATAGACTTGCGTTCAATTACATCGGGAACAGGCTCTTTCAGCGTCGCTTTCAGTCACTACGCGCCGATTTCAGGCCGTATCGCCGACGAAGTTATCAAGGCGCGCGCCGAGTTCAAAGTTCAAGAAGCGGATGAATAAGGCGAAAAACGGTAATAAAGTAATACGTTTAAGTAAATGTGTACACTGCCGGGGACAGGACGGCAAAGGAAAAGATGCTTACGCTACATTTCAAATGGCATTTGATACGGCGAAATTCATAGAAGAAAACCGCGGTATTTATTTAAGCGTCTATAAATGTCCGTATGGTAATGGGTGGCATTTAACAAAAAGCGAAGCCTGTTCAGAAATCACTAAAAGAAAGGAAACGCTGTTTCAAAATAACGATATTCCTCTTAAATCGTCCGACGGCTCATGGGAATATTACGGTGAATATGATGAAGGCGCTGAATACGGAAAGCAGTCAATTAGGGATTTATACTATAAAAAGAAGGGCGTTCATAAAAAATAGCTCGATCAGGCTTTATTAGACTTTGCTACATATACTGGTAGTTAGGCGCCATACCACCCTAAAATTTATTGGAAAATAAGTAGTGAAAAAATGTTTAGAAAAATATTGACATAAGAATAAAAAATAATTAGAATATAAATGTTTATTTGGAGGGTACTATGAAATTTGTATTTTTTAGTACATTTTTATTAGTGTATGTTCGTTAAATTTATTTGCTCAAGAATTATCTAATTCTCAATAAAATAATAGACTTGTTTAATAACCAAAGAAAACATTAAACTACTTAAATGGGAAGGGGAAAAAAGGTAAAGAATGCCAAAGAAGCTCTTTTTAAGCGGTTGTACGGGGTGAAACCTGATACA
>JAITUY010000246.1 GCA_031286095.1 Treponema sp.
GCCGGCTTAAGGCGTATCGCGGAATTGGAACCAGATATGACAAACTTGATCTTATGTTTACGGCCTTTATCTGGCTGGCTTGTATTTGTATCTTCCTTCGTAGTGTGAACACGCCCTAGAGTTGTTTGGAAACTTCAGTTTCTGAACAACTTCATATAAAAAATGCGGCTTTGTTGAACTTTCGGACTAAAGTCCGCGTTCGCAGGCTTATAGCCTGAAAAACCGCAAGACTTGTGATACAACCAACTCGAACCGAAGGTTCGCAGTTGTCAAACAAGTCCATCATAAAATAATAAAAAAGCATAGCGGGAAACGCGTAATTAGAGTCTGTCTATAATGTGGACACATTATAGACTCGTACCGAAGGTACGCGACTACCTTAAAAAACGTATTTTCACAGCCTGCGAACCAAAGGTTCGTTGGCGAGAAAATACAAGGTCTGTCCGCAAAGTAACCGACTTTGTGGACAGACACTAATTAGGTAACAAAGCGCAGTTCTACGCATTTTTGCGTCCTCTGCGTGATAAAAAACAAAGTACAGTTTTGCTGACAGAAGTACTATGGAAACTCAAAAACCCTTGTTGGTTTTCTTGAGGTTCCTTGTTATAATCAGGCATGCGCTATGATTTGATACTGAAAAACGGAACAGTCGTTACTCCAGAAAAATGCTTTGAGGCGGACATCGCGGTAAAAAACGAAAAAATCGCGCTTATCGGCGGTTTGAATTCTGATGACTGCGCGGACGAAATCTATGACGCTTATGGCAAACATATTTTGCCGGGGATAATAGACGCGCACGTGCATTTCCGCGATCCCGGTCTTACCGAAAAAGAAGATTTTGAGTCTGGAAGTATCTCTGCGGCTTTCGGGGGCGTTACATTTGTCGCAGATATGCCTAACGTATTGCCGCCAACGTCTACTGCGGAGCGTTTTCTGGAAAAAATACGGATCGCAAAAGAGAAATCTTACATTGATTTTGGATTTTTCGCCTTGCTTGTCAATGACAATATAAACGAGATGGAAGGTCTGATAAAAGCGGGAGCGCTTGGTTACAAGGTTTTTCTGGGAACGTCGACAGGGGATATAGCCTCTCCGGATATGGGTACTTTATTTGAACAGATGACATACAGCGCCGCCCATAACATGAGGATCGGTTTTCACGCGGAAAACAGCGAAATAAACTCGCACTTTACTTCCAAATTTAAAAAGAGCGGAGATAATAAACAAGACGGCGTTTTGCTTTCCAAGGCAAGACCTGTAATTTCTGAAGCGCTTGCGGTTCAAACTGTAATCTGTCTGGCAAAATATACGGGCGCAAAAGTGCATATTCACCACGTTACTTCAAAAGACGGGTGTCTTTTAATCGCGGAGGCTAAAGAAAAGGGCATTGATATAACAGCCGAAACCTGCCCGCATTATCTTTTACTGGACGCAAAAAAAGCGCACAAAGTTTATCCTCCTATCCGGGAAGAAGGAAACCACCGTAAAAGTCTTTGGGATGCAATCGGCGTAAAAACAATCGATATGATTGCCAGCGATCACGCCCCTCACGGCGCGCATGAAAAATCTTTGCCGTTATGGACAGCGCCCGCCGGATTAAGCGGAGTGGAAACAACCGTGCCGCTCATGTTAAACGAAGTAAACGGAGGCAGGCTTTCAATTAATGATTTTGTCCGTATTGCAAGTTCAGCGCCCGCTAAAATTTGGGGGATTTATCCCAGAAAGGGAAGCCTTACTGCGGGCGCGGACGCTGATTTTACCGTCGTCGACATGAATAAAAAACACAAAATTACCTCAGGCACAAGCCATTCAAAAAGCAAAACCTCCGCCTATGACGGCGTGGAAACGCAAGGCGCGCCTGTGGCGACAATAGTCAGGGGCAGGTTTGTGATGAAAGACGGCGCTCTTACCGGAACAAAAGGCTGTGGAAAATTTGTCAGCCCGGCACTTTAATAGAGTGGAGCACCCTGTTTAACGCTATTAACGGGTCTTCGTACATTACAAAGCTAAACCACATCTCATAATTTTTGTCGGAGACAACGCGAATTTTTTTATTGATGCAGTCTCTTATCTCGTTTGTACCTGTATCCGGGAAGTACTTTGGTCTATGCGGAACAAATGTAAGCTGGCTTCCGTTTCTGCGGATATCTCCAAGATGCGCCGGCATAGGAACCAGGAAAATCATGAAGTCATCAGATTTGCCGCCGCCGATGGTTAAACTGTAGCCGGACTTTAAAGAGTGAATATTACGCTTGCCGATTGAAGTATTTTGATCCTCAACAAAAAGATTAAGAAGAAGAGGACCGGCTGGATTTATTACAACCGGCTGGGTTACAACCTGTCCTTTTACTACAGGTCTGTCCGAATACGGAGTAACACGTTTTTTGTTTTGATTTGCCGCGTAACTCGCGAGGTCTTTGCTGTGATCCTTAAACCTGTCTTCTTTTTCAGGACTTAATGTAGAGACAGAAGCCATTACACGGTTTGGACTTGACCCAAGCTTACGTGAAACAAAGATTATTAAAAGGGTAAGAAGCAGAAGAGCCGTAATCCCGATAATTAGCAGTATTGGGGGATTAAATGAACTGCTATATGAATCTTTTTGTTTGTAAGTATTTTTATCCGTGTAAGTATCTGTCTGGTAGTTGTTGGTTTGTTCGGAATCAGTTATGCCGCCGGACGAAGAAACATCTCTCTGGGGAGAATCCGTACCTGAAGCGTCCGGTGCATTTACACCGGATGATGAATCCTGTGTTGACTGTGTAGCGTTCTGAGAAGGTCCCTGTGTAGTTGATTGTCCGCCAGTCTGATTGGTCTGCGTTGTCTGATTAGCCTGCGCTGTCTGATTAGTCTGCGCTGTCTGATTAGCCTGTGCTGTCTGATTAGTCTGTGCTGTCTGATTAGCCTGCGTTGTCTGATTAGCCTGCGTTGTCTGATTGGTTTGCGTTGTCTGATTGGTTTGCGCTGTGGATTTTGTTGAAGAAGCGGGACTGTCAGGCGGCGTTGTAGACGCAGTTATTTCTGATGAAGGACGCTGTTGTGAAGGATTTTGCTTTGGCTCCCGCCCTGAACTTGGAATATTAGCGATAGGCTGACCGCCTGTTACGGAAACAAAATCCAGCGTTGCGTTTTTTGAACCAAGCCTTTGTTTTGCAGAGCTTATAATGTTATTTGTGTCCGAACCGCCAATGCTTACCATGACTATTTTTTTTGGCCTCGGGGGCAGGGAAGATACATAAGCTTCAACATAATTTACAGCCGCCCTCGCGTCACTTCCGGTTTCAACAGGATATTGGATCAGCATACGCCCTATGATAGTTTCTACATCGCCCCTTGCGGAAATGCGGCGCGCTATTTCCAGTCTTGGACTGCCGGAAAAAGTAATTAAATGAAAAGTGTCGCCCACCCTGAGAAATTCGGAAAGGAAACCCCCTGTAATGTAATCGTTTACCCTTTCGTAGGATGCCCCCATTGCCGATGAAGTATCCAGTAATAGTACAACGTCAATGGGACCTGAGTTTTGCCCAAACGCGCAAAAAACAGCGCTGATTATCAGTATTACCGCCAGAATACCTTTTTTCATAACCACCTCATTAAATAACAGCCGGCGTTATTTTTTCAACACAGTATGAAATCCGCTCGTTGTTAATAACAAACTCAAATTTTTCACCGTCTGTCTTATTAAGTATAACACTACCAAAAGGAGAAAGATAGGAAATAATGTTATTTTCCGGGTTTGATTCCCACGGGCCTAAAATGGTATATTCTTCTCTTTGACCTGAAGTTTCGTTAAGAAGAAGGGCTTTAGTGCCAAAAGACACCCTAGATGTGTTAATGGAGTTGGGATCAAACAGTTGCGCCCTGTCCAAATCTTCCTTAAGCTTGGCAATTTGAGAGTTAAGCTGTTCCTGTTTTTCCTTAGCCGCCTTGTATTCGGCATTTTCCCTTAAATCGCCAAGTGACAAGGCGTACTCGATTTCCTTGGAATTTGCGGGAATTTCGTCTTCCATGATATGGGTAAGCTGTTTCTTTTTTTCTTCGTACATGGCTTGTGTAACCATAAGGCCCCTTGAGACTTTCTTTTCCGCGTCGCCGAAAAATTTAAAGTCCGGACGCTTGTCAAGAATTCTTGAACGCAGATTGAGTTTGTCTTGAGGGTCAAGGTCTTTTACGTCGTTTATGAAAGTAAAAAGCCTGATTATCGTATCTTCGTCCGCGCCGTCGAGAAAGGAAGTAAGTTCCCCGTCCTTGAAAAGTATGTTATACACAAGTTTGTTAATTTTGCGGTTTTCTACCGTGTCTTTATGGTTCTCTATATCGCGGTACGTAATGTTCAGAATGTGTATAAGGGTTATAAGCTGTTTTTCAATTCCTATATTAGCCGCCTTAAACCATGGCGCGTCTTTTGAATTTTTAAAAAGCCAAACCAGCGCTTCGCGGTTGTCGCGGAAATTTTCAAACAAATCGTTACACATGGCGGTAAGCTTGTTTTCATAGCCTTCTTTTTCAAGATGAGTAATAATAAGCGGCATAAGCGCGCATGGGAAAAGTTTTATGTAAACGTCCGGCCAGTTTCCGGTATAGAGTTTTATGTTTTGCAGTAACTCTTCCTTGAATTTGGCGTCTTTAAAATTCTTAAACAGCGCCGGAATATCTTTTATTTTCGCAAAGATGTCTTCAAAATTTACGGATAACGATGAGCTTACAGGCGGATATTTCGCTGATATTTCTTTTATTAAAAGATACGATGCGACTTGTTCCGTAGTATCGGACGCTGAACGCAGGAATGATGAAAAATAAGATAACATTTCAGGAAAATACTCGGAATCAAAATCCGTACCGCTTGAATTTATAAAATCGCGCATAATAGATATGCGGTCGAAGAAATTCTTTTGGGCGTTAAATTCGTTGTAGTATTTTTCCGTAACGCTTACCGGCCTGTCTCTTACGGTAAATACGTCTATGTTATCCTGGTTTACGCCGAATTCGGGATTCGATTTTAAAACATCCCGCGCCTTGCCGTTCCATGTAGACCATTCTCCGGCTGAAAGAAGAGACGGGGAAAGCTCGGCTTTTATTTTTTTCATATCGCAGGAATTTTCAAAACTTTTTATAATTGTTTTAAGCGTCCAGATAAGATCGCTTTTTACTTTTTCCCTTAATTCCTCTTTCTTTTTTGTCGCCTTCAATACCCAGATATGATCTTTTGAAAGGGTCTGCAGAGCGTCAACTGCCATTTTTAATGACATTGAATGTCCGCGTTTTTTAGCGAAATCTATGCGGATTTCGTCGCCCTGAATAGACGCTATGCGCCCTACGCCCCATGTGCGGTGGTAAACATAGTTTCCTTTGTCAAACGCTATGTGCTTTTCAAAATCTGAAATTGCCTGATGCACGTCTCGGTAATTCTGCGACAGGTTGGAAATGCGGATGTATTCATCAAGCTGGCTGTGTTCGGCGTATTTTTTCTTAAAACATTCGATAATTTCCCTGCGCCCTTGCACATCCTTTTCGTCGTATTCAAGAACGATTTTTAAAATGTTAATCGCTATGTCAATATCAATATCTTTGTATTTTGCGTACAGATCATTAAGCAGAACGACCGCCCTGTCCTCGCTTATCGTCTTGGCGATCTTTTTCTGAATATGCATGAAGAAATCAATATCTTCTACGTTAGAAACAAGCAGTTTGTCCCAAATTTCGCGCACATTTGCGAAATTTGACTTGTTTATGTAGCGGTGCAGGGCTTTTTTGTAAAAATCAATAGACTCTTCTTTCTTTCCCTGTTTTTCATAATGTTCGGCAAGGGCTTTTGCTATGTCGGCTTCCTCAAAATCGGCTTTTACAAGTCTTTCCCATACGCCGTAAACAAGCTCTTCTTCGTTGTCGTTTTTATAACAGTCGGCAAGTGTGCGCAGGGCGAACTTTGATTCTCCGTAATCAAGTATTCTTTCGCACAGGTACTTTACAATGCCCCATTTGTGATTGTCCAAAAAAATGGAAACAAGGTTGATCATCGCGGAGTCGTCGATAATCTGACGGGAAAGGGCGACCATGCCGGAGAGGTACAGCGCGATAAGACTGTTTCTTGTATGGGTCAGGTGCGTGTCGCAGTTCTTTTTTAACTCGTCTATAACTTTTTCATCGCGCGCGTTTTTTAGAATAACATCAAGTTCCTTGAACTGACTGGTTGAATAATTGCCGAGCGTCGCTCTTGTCCACTTTTCCTCGTTCAGCATCTCCTGCAAATTTTTTAAAAGTGCCTGAGCGCCGGGAGAAAATTCCTGCTCCGCCGCCGTTGTCGCTTCAGTATTGCTCATAACATTCTACTCCTCATTTAACCGGTATATTTCTGGAAAATATCCGGATCGGTATATTTAATTTTTAACAAGGTCTCGTCAATCAAAGAAGAGTCCTCGCGGCTGTTTTCATAATGATCAATCAGCCAAAAATAACGGTTTAAAAGACGCGGTTTTATATACTCGCGCCTTGCCGGATTCGCTTTATATTCCGCTTCCAGCGAAAAAATCGACTGCCTTAATCTTCCTACCTCTATCTGTTTTAACTCGCGTTTTACGGAAAACACTCCCCAAATGGCGGCGTAAACAGGTATCCATTCGCAGACAAGTTCGTCTTTGTAACCCATTGAGCAAACTTTTTCCCACAATTGCAGGACAAGCGCCGATTCCAAAGAGTTGATGTCAATTTTGGAAGGATCCAAAAAAAACGCCTCGCGGAACAGCGCCTTGGCGGCTTTTGTTTCGGCTAACAGCGCGTTAATGTCGGCGACTTCGGCAAGAGTTTCGGCGTCTTCTCGTTTAAAACGCACTGCCTGTTCCAGATAGTGAAGCGCCTCGTCATAATTGCCAAGCCCTTTGTAACAGCGCCCTACCAGCAACAACAGACCGGGATCATGCTGGTTTGCGTGATTCCCGAGCAAACCTTCAAAAAAAAACAGCGCTGTTGAATATACATAATAACGTACGGCGTATTGGCACTGTTCAAAATCATTGTCAAATTGCTCCAAAAAAACATAGTATTGTTTTAAGAGTGAAATGATATAACCGCCCTTTTCGTAAGGGTCTTTTATATCTTCGATCTTTGCTGATTGCTCAAGCCACCAATGAACGCATTTTAACGCGTATTTGATTTCCTCGTTTCCGTAATCGATATTCATTGCCTGTTCCAAGAGCGAACCGGCGGTAATTGCGTCGGAGGCTTTCAATTTTTCGTATGCTTCTTTTAACAACTGCGCCGCCTGCTTACCTTCCATTTTTTCCTGATTATTATACCCCCTTTTAGTATAGCATTTTTCAATGGTTTGACAATAGTGTAATCAAAGGCTATATTTAGAAAAATGAGTAATACGATTGTTTCGCCTTCAATTTTATCCGCCGATTTCTCAGAATTTGGCAAAGCCGCAAACGATGTGGACGCTTCAGGGGCAAAATGGCTTCACATGGACGTTATGGACGGTTCTTTTGTGCCAAACATGACATTCGGTCCGCCTCTTGTAAGCGCTATGAGAAAAAAAACCAAGGCGTTTTTGGATGTTCATCTTATGATCATACAGCCAGGCAGATACATAGGGGAATTTGCAAAGGCTGGAGCGGACGGTATAACTTTCCATTACGAGGCGGAAATCCATGCGCAAAAATATCTTGATGAAATCCGCGGTTTTGGGTTAAAGGCTGGTATCGCCGTTGTCCCTTCTACGCCTGTTTCCGCGCTGGAAGAAACTTTGCCTTTTATTGATTTGGCGCTTATTATGACCGTAAACCCTGGTTTTGGTGGGCAAAAGCTGATCCCTGAATGTCTGGAAAAGGTAAAAAAGCTGGTAAAAATAAGGGAAAGCGCCGGGTTAGATTTTAAAATTTCTGTTGACGGCGGTGTAAACGAATCGACGGCTGGCAGTGTAAAGTCGGCGGGGGCGGATATATTGGTTATCGGGTCGGCTTTTTTTGAAAATTCGGATAAAAAAGGTCTTGTAAGCAGGTTACAGGGTTAAGAAATATGGCATTTTTAACCGAATAATAATATAATATAAGGTATGAAAACGAAGCCATTTTCATTAATTCTGGGTTTGTTGTTATTGTCGCAGGGACTTCCGGCGCAACAAAAGGGAAATTCGCCGTACTTACAAAAATTTCAGGAAGCCAGCCGGTTTTACGGTCAAGCGCGGATGTTTGAAGCGGCGGCGCAGTTCAGAGGCGCGCAGGAAGCCGCTAAAAACGTCGGCGACTGGGCGCAGGCGACTTACTGGGTGATACTGGCGGAACTGGCTCTTGGCGATTACGGTTCGGCGGTTAGGGATATGGACGAGCTTGACAGGATAGCGCCAAAATCAAGTTTTGCCAGAGATATGGGGTATCACCGCGCGAGGGCGTATTACAATCAGGGTTACTTTGAGGACGCGCTTGTTTATTTTAAACATTACAATGACAGTATCGCTGATGGCGGAAATGAAGCCGCCGACCGCAAAGCGGCCGCTTTTTTCTGGATGGGCGAGTGTCTTTATTCAATGGCTCATTTTGACGATGCGGAAAAATTTTATTCATGGGTTATCGCAAAATACCCAAACAGCCCTAAAGTTGAAGTTTCCGGCTACCGCATAGACCTTATCAAACAAAAGAAAATTGAAGCTGAACTTTTATCGCTACTGCGCTGGAGCCATGAAGAATCGCTTAGAACAAGCGAGGAAAACCAGCGCAAGATTAGAACCTACGAAAACACTATTAATACATATCAGCGGCGCATTGCCGAATTAACTCATGGCGGCATTCCGGCTGAAGAAGAAGCGCCCGCAACAGCTGTTCCAGAAGATGACGATCCTCTAAGAAAGCGCGCGATAAATCTGGAAAGCGATGTAACGCAAATACTTGAACAGTATGATCAAAAAGCCAGAGGTGGGCAAATTGATTAAAAACGGACGCCTTTTATTTTTACTTTTATTTGTTTTGTTTGTTTTTAATCTTGGCGCAAATGAGACAAAAGACGGTTATATCAAGATGACTATAGATGAAAAAACAGGCAGATACTCGCTTTTTTTTCTTTCCGATCCTGCAAACACGGAATACAGCCAGTTGTTTTACGGTAAAAGCAACACCAGTTTTTTGGATATTAACGTAAATGGCGTATATTACCGTCTTGGAAGTTCCGGCGTTTTTAAAACAAGGATAGACATGGAAAATGAAGAACCTGTTGTTGTTTATGAATCGTCCTTTTTAACCGTAAAGGAAAGTTTTACCCCGGTAAAGACTACAAGTTCGCCTACCGCAAATGGAATACGCATAACAATAAAAATAACAAACAAGAGCGATGAAGAGCCTGATGTCGGTCTGCGAATGTTACTTGACACAACTTTGGGAGAAGGAAGAAAAAAAATTCCATTTGTTACGGAAAATATCAATATAATTAATGAAAAAATTATCGAAGGTTCGTCTGATGAAAAATACTGGATATCGCGCGGAAAAGACATTGCTTTGATGGGAAGTATAGCCGACCCGCTTGATGTAACCGCGAAAAGACCTGATTTTTTGCATTTTGCAAACTGGAAAAAGTTAAGCGACGTCCCATGGAAGGCGTCTTATCATGAGGGGCGCTCGTTTAACAATTTGCCGTATTCAATCGGCGATTCCGCCGTTTCTTATTACTGGGAACCGTGTTTTCTGGAATTGGGCGGGACTCTAACATATACTGTTTATCTTACAACCGAAGATACCGCATGGTATTACCCGGAATTGTATGCGAGGCCTGAAAAGCCTGTTTATTCAGAACCTGAAATAATACCCGAAGTTGCCGTATATGAACCTGAAAAACGATATGATTTTATTGCGCTTATAGAAAAAGAGGCGGGAGAATTATCTCTTGAGACAAATGAAGATTTTAATGTTGTTGTTTTAAGGCTGTTGCAAAATTATCTTAACAGGTTTATTGCCGGAGAAATAATTTTAAATGAAGATGATATAACGCAAATAGATTTTACCATTGAAAAATACAGGGAAATACAAGAAAAAACCCAATGAAATTAGACCCTTTATTAAGTAAAGCCGCCCGTCTTGCAAGGTCAAAAAATTATGAAGGCGCGCTAAAAATATTAAAAGACGAAGAAGACCGTTATTTTGGTTCTTTTAAGTATTATTATTTATACGGCGTAATATGCCTTTACTCAGGCGCTTTTGTAGACGCTCACGCAAGTTTTAAACACGCGCGCAATATAAAAATGAAAGACCCTGACACATTGCTTGGCATGGCTGTCCTTTATTTAAAACGAATGGACACGGTTCAGGCGGTGGATTATTACCTTGATGTTCAGGAGTTAAATCCAAAGAATAAAACGGCGAAAAAAGCGCTGTCTGTTATTCGCAAACATTCTGATCCGCAGGCGTTATCGGACTGGCTTGTTCCGGAAAGGCTGGCAAAATTATTTCCTTCCATTCCTTTTCCCGGTATCAGCGTAAAGACGGTTGTTTCCGCGCTTTTAATTTTTGCAGTTACCCTTGTTTTATTTTTTGGCATAAGCGCAAAAATACGCTCTATGCCGTCATCACGGCCTTCCGCCCAATTTGCCCTTTCCGCGCAGGAAAGGGGCGCGCCTGTTGAAACAGGCGGCTCTTATATGTACATTCTTACTAAGGATCAGGCTACGGATTATTACGACAAGGCTTTGTCTCTGTTCACATCATACCGCGATGAAGCCGCAAAAATTTACATTAACCGAATTTTGGAATCTAACGCTTCAGAAAATTTAAAAGATAAGGCGCGTCTGTTAATTTCGTACACGGAAGTTCCCGGTTTCGACAATTTTAAACGCGGCGACAACCCGTCTTTTTCTGACGTAATCAGCGAACCCGCCGTTTACAGGGATGTTTACGTAATCTGGAGGGGTATGGCGACTAACCTTGAAATTACAGACGAGTCCGTCCGTTTTGATTTTCTTGCCGGTTACGATACTCGAAAGACGCTGGAAGGCATAGTACCCGTCGTGTTTAAAACGCCAGTTTCAGTTAACACCGAACGCCCGCTTGAAGTGCTTGGTAAGATTAAACTGTCCGGCGCTAACATGAGCGTGTCGCTGGAAGGCGCGGCGATACATCAGTCGGGGCGGCTGGAGAACTAATCCTTTTTTGCAACGAACTGCACGAACTTCTAATTAGTGTCTCTACAAAGTCGGTTGCTTTTCGGACAGACCTTGTGTTTTCTCGCCTAAAAGCTACGAAAATACGTTTTTTCAGGTGGTCGCGTACATTAGGTACGAGTCTATAATGTGTCCGCGTTAGCGGTAAGAACTAACTCTTTGCTCTCAAATAAATACCCGCGCTGAACGAACGCAGTAACTTGCTCATCGATTCGTTATTGACAATAGACTTGATTGTTTTCGCGGAAAGCTCCGCGGAATGAACAACTTCAAGATTGGGAATACTCTTTAACAGCGCGTCTGAACACGACACGGTATCCGTTAAAATCATGCGGTTCAGAAGCCCCTTGCGAGAAAGGGACGAAAGCCGTTCTGTAGCGGGCGGAGAAAAAACAGCATGTACTGCGATGATGTTGACATCTTTTGGTTTTAACGGGGCAAGGGCGCGGATAAGGGTTTCAACCGAACCGCCCGTGTCTATCATGTCGTCTACGATCCAGAGGCTTTTGCCTTCTACAGGTTCGGCGGAAAGTATATGTATGGACTCAACTGTATTAGGCTTGGAATAATCGCGCTGTTTATGGGCTATCACAAGGGGAGCGCCGAAAGAATTGGAAAAAATGCGCGCAAGTTTTTCTCCGCCCGCGTCTGCGGAACAAAATGCCCAGTTATCGCGGACTTCGCTTTCAAGTTTTTCTTTAGTTTTAATATAAACGTCGCAAAGGTAGCGTTCCAGCAATGTCAGGGCAGGAATATCGTCAATGGCGCAGATGGCGGGATCAACCATTGTTTGAGATTTATCCGAGTGAAGCTGAAAAGTAACAATATGCTGTGCGCCAAGGCTGGAAAGGGTTTTTAAGTGAACCCACAAACCCACGGAACCGCGTCTAGTTGCGCGGTCTGATCGCGAGCAGGAAATAAAAGGCTCAAAAACGATGATTTTACGCGCCTGCGCCCGTTTTAAAGCGTCTACAGCGTTGTAAAGCTCAATTTTTGCCTCTTCCACGCTGATTCCGGCCTCGTTGCGCGCGCTCGAAGAAAAAATGATAACATCTTTGCCGCGAATTGATGAATTTACTGTAACTTCCAGTTCTCCGTCCGCAAAACGGTCGGTCCCAAGCAACTCAACCCCGTTAATCTGGCTGGCGATTTTGCTAAAACTCAAGTATTGCGACAGGCAGGAGATTACTTCGCCGGCGTAATTATGCATGGAACGGGTCGCGCAGACAATAAACTCATTCATGGTTTATTATTGCCGTTTTTGTTATTTTATTCAACACAGACATATGAACCGAAAAGATTTCTTGCGGGGGAGATACGGAAAAGATTTCTCGCAGAGGCGCAGAGACGCAGAGGCACGGAGTCCTAGTCCGATTGCTCTTTTAATACTTGATATACTATCTAAATACGAAAATTTTGAAAGTATAATGAAAATTTTACAAACAACAACTTTGCGCCTCTGCGAGAGGTATTTCTTTCTGCTTTTTCGCGCTTGTTCTTTTAAAACGCGGGTTAACAGTCTGATTTATAGGCATTATGAACAAAAATAAGTTAATTATATTGTATTACTGACGAAAGTGCGTGGGGAATGATAATACGGAAAAGATTTCTCGCAGAGGCGCAAAGACGCAGAGACGCGGAGTCCTAGTCCAATTACTCATCTTCATACTTGATATATTATCTAATACGAAAATCTTGAAAGTATAATGAGAATTTTACAAACAACAACTTTGCGCCTCCGCGCCCCTGCGAGAGGTATTTCTTTCTGCTTTTTCGTACTTGTTCTTTTTAAACGCGGGTTAACGGAAAAGATTTCTCGCAGAGGCGCAAAGACGCAGAGGCACGGAGTCCTAGTCCGATTGCTCTTTTAATACTTGATATACTATCTAAATACGAAAATTTTGAAAGTACAATGAGAATTTTACAAACAACAACTTTGCGCCTCCGCGTCTCTGCGAGAGGTATTTCTTTCTGCTTTTTCGCCAATGTCTTCCCAAAAAAACGAGTTAACAGCTACGTCCGCGAGGAAAGCTTGCCGGTATGAGAGAACCACACAACCTGCAGTGTGATAACATTCCGCTGTGAGTATGATAGCTGACGTATAACAAAAAGAAAAAATACATTTCTTGAAAAAAAATTAAAAATTTTCAAAAAAAATTTGTCAAATGAAATATTGTGTGGTATATTAAACA
>JAITUY010000250.1 GCA_031286095.1 Treponema sp.
TTCTACCTTGATAAAGATGGCAATGGTATTGAAGAGGAACCAGACGGGCCGGGAAGAACCGGCCTTATTGTAGAAGACAACAAGCTGGCGGAAGGGGTTTTGATTTATTCGGACGATACAGAAGAGCAAGACGACCGCGTTGCTTTTGTATACGGAGACAGCATTGTATCCATGTTCTTTAAGAAAAAAGCTACCTTTCCCTACTGTATGAGAATAAACGACGGCGGCGATATTTATTCCGCATATCTTTCGTCCTATGATAAGGATAATCATACTTATAACGTAACTTTCGCACATTCAGGTTCTTACGAGCCGATGAGTAATGTTAGCTTAAACCCAGGCATTTTTGAGCTGTACGAGAAAGATGATGAGTTAACGGATAGCCAGAACCGGCGCATGGAGAATATGACCATAGCAATGGGCGTATGGGGGAGTTTGTACGCGACCTTTGAACAACTAAATTCCGCCGGCATCGTTATTCCTTTTTCCCGGGGAATTTTCTCCTCTTTTTTTAGGGGAGTTGCCAAGGTTTTTTCTTATATTGCGGTTGCCGCAGCAGTAGTGGCTAATGTGGTGGCTCCTATCGTATCGTTTATCAGTCCCACCGCTGGGATGGCGATTGCGGGTGTTGCTATGGCAGTTGGCGAGGCATGTACCCAAATTGTCGCAGGACTTCTTGTTATTGCGGCAGTGATTGAATTAATAGAAGGCGGCGACGGCCCCCCCACAATGCCGGCAGGAGGATTGCCGGTTATGTATGTCAAACTTCCTTATGAAAATAACAGAAATGTCAAATACAACGAGAACGGATTCCATGAGGAATTTCACATTGGTCCCAATAAAGACCTTATGGTTGAATTTTATTCACCCGGTAATACTAGCTTCTCTACATATACAATTCAAACACTCAAGAGTATGATGGAGATTGATGAACCTGAGAAGACTTATGGGGATCCTGCAGTTAATCGAAGTTTTTTTAAAACTGAGCCGGTAGAGGTTGTTAAATCATCTGACCCTGAAAAGTTACGTTTTAAGATTTTACGTACTGCACAAACAATCCCTGGCGGTGGAATCGGGAAGTTAAATTTTGGCTTTTTCTTTAAAGGTGAAGGCGGCAAACCATTGGAGTTGTCGGTCAATGGCTATACGGGCGGTTTTAAATTCCGGTTACCAACCGACAAAGAACCGGTGCTGTACAAAAATATTGTTGTAATTCACTTTTGTCTGGTGGAAAATTGCCCTGATATAAAACAACCGTAACGGTGGCAGCCGCAGTTCTTTAGAGAAGAAAGCAAGACAGGGGGCGCAATGGTGACAGACACCGTTGGCGTCGTCCTGTTAGGCGAAGTGCGGGCATTACTAATTATTTTCTATAAATATATTTATATCTTGTTTTATTATTTCCCATAAGGCATTCATATCAAAAAATAGTTTTTTCATTTTTTCCCATTTTAATTGAAACCCATATGCATGCCTTACAAAATGCCTAAATTGCAAATAATCATTTAGTTGTTCATATAATTCTTCTCTAAATATATACGTCCTGTTTTTTGTTCCTTTGAACGCATTATTAAATAATTCTTTATGCCACTTAATTCCATTAGGTAACCCAATATCTTTATTTTTCATTATTAATAACATTATTTTCTCAATTCCGTTATAAAAAGATTGTAGAATTAATGCCATTCCACATTTTTCAACAAAATCAGGTTCCTTACTTTTGCATAAGTTAAACAATGGGCTTGCTTCATCTAAAAGTTCATTTATTTGTTCAATTTCAAATTGTATCTTTTGAATAATGGCATTATCCAATCTCTACAATCTCCCCAAGAGAATTTAAAAGGTTATAAAATTTATCATTTTCATCAAAATCAACTAAATCGACTGTATTTGATAAATTGCTGTCTAACTTTGCATACACACGAATAAATTTTTCTGGCGGAAGTCCTTTTATTCCAATATCAATGTCAGAATTTTGATGTATTTTACCTGTAACTAATGAACCGAATAAATAAATTGATTGACAGCCTTCATTTTTAAGAAAATTTGTTGCAATATCAATGTCTTTTTGATATTTTTGGGGTATATTTAATTCCATATTCTTGTTTTACTAGATTAATACTTTTTTGTCAACTATATTCCGATATACTTTTTTTGACCATAATTTATATTTTCATTGCCCCAATTTCTCCTAACTTATATATATACACCATTTTTCTTCTTCATCAGATCGTCACCGGACTTGTCGGTCTGCATTTCCAGCGTTCTGTCGTTTACAGATGACAAAATTAATGAAAAAGACAGAGCACTCGAGAACCAGTAGCGTGTAATTAAATTATTCATACCCTATATAGGGCGGAAATGTGCATTTTGCATTACTCTAATCAGGAAAAAATTAAAAAATTTTCATCGATCCATATATCTGTCCCTCTCTGTCGATTACGGTTTTTTGGATAAAATATTTGGATAAATTATCGAAAAAACGCAATCTTTTTTTGATGATCCGGACCCAAAAAGATGTATAATATGTAGTATGTTATGCTTTTTTGTTTTTTATATTTAGTAAGGTATATCATGAATAAGACATTTGAACGGGTTTCCCGCTTTATCGCTCTAATCCTGCTTGTTACCGTTACCTTTGTAAGTTGTCCCATTGCTCCGGTAAACCCGCAGGAAGAACCCCT
>JAITUY010000181.1 GCA_031286095.1 Treponema sp.
CGGGTAAGGGAGTCGAATTCCAGCCGTTTGCAGTATACGTCTCCGTCAAGGGAAAAAACGTATATACCGTCATTGGAGAGCTGATCCGCTTCGGCTTCAAACAACACGATATCGCCGTCTTTGATGCCCGCGCCTAGCATTGACGAGCCGGTAACCGGAATAGCGTAGACCCTGCCTGTTTTCAGCCGTGGAACCAAATCAAAAACATTTACATATCGGTCAATGTTGGTTTCGTTTTCCCAATGTTGCCCAGGACCGCAGGATACCTTCTGTCTGAGCAATGGAATTTGATACCCTGTAGGGGCTATTTCACTGCTGGCAGTCTTGATAAACATTTCGCCTTCTCCAGTTACAAGCCAAGAAATGTTTATGCCCATCTCAAACAGTTGAAGCTTGACCTCATCGGGCAAGCTACGATCACCTTTTTCGTATCTTCCATAAGTTTGATTTTCTAACCCTAATTTTCCAGAGAACACTACCGCTTTATCAAAACCTAGAGTTATTCTTGCTTTTTTAAGGCGTTCACCAATTTGTATATCTATATTTCCCAAAATAAGCCTCTCATAAAATATATTCGACATTTTGTATAAATAGTTGTTGACAAATAACCGAAATGGTTATATAAATACATTGTGGATATAATTTATAGCCACATTTTAAAAACAAAGAAATAAATGGATATAAATTATATCCATTTCAGTATCGCACAAAACCGGCAAAAAGTCGAGTTTTTGAGATACAAAAAACGGTATTTGACAGCGGGGAGCAGGGGCAACGGCGCGGTAGCGCGCCGCCCTAGGCGTTTGACCCTGAGCGCGGGAAACCGTAAACCTTGCGCCCAAAATCCGCATTACGGACTTGAGCCGGGGCGCGATTCCCCGGATACGGAACCGAGCAAGAAGCGGTCTGGCTGAAAGACCGAGCGTTGCGGGTCCCCCTGCGACGCGAGGCGACCGGCAGAGCGGGTTCGACTCCCGCCGGTTCCATTCCCACAGGGGAAGGAGGGTTTTTATGAACGAAAAAGAAAAGACTGTGAAAATAATTGCTAGTGATTCAGAATTAATGAAAGCGGTAAAACTGCTTGAAGAAAACGGATTCTACGTGGTTCACGCGGATACCGGATGGAACCGTAAGCAGGGCGAATGTCCCCCATTTTACCCAAGCGCTCTTTTAATACAAGCTATTCCAAAACATCTGGTAAGCATTTATTATCGCCATGACATCATTGTGGATGGCAAAGAAGTTGGTTCAGGAACTGTTTGATCTTGGAAAGAAAGCCTATACCAGAAATTTTTAAAAAAATCGGCGCATTTGTCTCCGGAAATATCGCAGTTGATAATTCTGGCGTCAAGTTTTTTTAAAACATCTTGTATATATTTTCTGTCACCTTCTGAAATTCCATAGCCGGTTCCGTAGCAATCAAAATGATCGGTCAACGGAGCGTCGTCAGCAAGGGTAGCCGCATAACCGGAATACTTAAAAAGCAAATCCAAATTCATCTTATGATACGCGAAACCTAATAAAATGATCCGGTTTGCCCTGTCAATAAGGTGTTTAATTTCAGTACGCTCTTTTTTTGTATTTTCAGAATCTTCAACAAATGTTCTGATGTTCCGGTAAAGTGCTCCAAACCTTGCATAATCAAGGTTTTCACCAAACGGTACTCTGTTTAGGTTTCCAATAAAACCATAAGGATGGATAATCTTCATTTGTTCCACTAAATTAATAGCCCTCAATCGACCTATTTTATAATAAACGTCAATCGCGTGAATCATATAGTGCTCAAAACACCTGTTGCTCATGTTGAAACTTTATCATGTTTTTTAATTTCTGGAAATTTATAAAGGGGCTGCCATTTACTTCCTGGACAGCCCCCATCTTAAACCGGGGTACACGTTAACTTTACACAGATATGCGTCCCCAAAGGAGATTTTATTATGGCGGAGATTGCGGAAGCTCGCAATAGGGTGATAATCCGTATGGACATCGTCCAATTGTACATGGCGCGAAACATGGCGGTAACCGTGTTTGCCAAGATGTATAACGCCGGCGACATTAGCCGGCAGTTATTGGAAGAATCCGGTCCCATTGAGGCTGAAGACTTGGACCGTTGGACGGACATCTGCATGGGGGTGGAAAAATGAAGTACGCAAACAAAGAGGCGCAAGACGCGTTTAGTGGGGTTGCTGAAAATTTTGGCAAGCCTCTATTGTTGCTTAACCAAAGTTTCAATGCGGCGGGACTGGACGTTGAATTTATATGCGCCATCGGCGTTGACAAGGCAAAGTTGGTCTCCGTGTACCGGGGCGGTTTTTTACAAAGGCAAGTATCAATAGAGTGCGACAGCCCGGCTATGGCGGTCAAGGATGTTGCCAGGGGGGTGCGTCTATGAAAAAACGAAATTTCACGCTCTGGTTCCTGCGGCGGTTTCCAGAATTCCGCATAACCGAGGAACAACGCGTCCGACTTTTTGAACGCGCTAATGAACTTATGCAAGAGAAAACAAAGTTGCGGAAAAAAGTCGAATCCGACGCGGCTCTGATTGAATCCCTTAACCGCTACATCACGGCTCTGGAAGGCAAAGCCGATATGCAGTCAGAAGCGTTGCGGGATTTGAAGCGACAGTTAAAAGAACTGCTCGCGAAACCAAAAACAGGGGGGCGAAAAAAAGCCTGACCGCATAAACAACGTTTGCGCGGTCAGGCTACACATGGAGATCAGCAATGAATTGGCACCGATCTCATTTTAAAAATAGCATAAGCAATACGTGTCTGTCAAGGGCGCAAAGGAGGATATATGGGTTTTCTTCGGGAGATGTTCGGGTATGGGAGCCGCCCTTATCCGCTTGACCGCAAACGGCGACAAAAAGTGCTAGTTGCGTTAGCAGAAAAGGAAATGACAATAAGCGGTTTAGCAAGGTCTCTTAATCTACCGCAGTCTCAAATCTCTTTTGTCATAAATGGGCGACGTTTATCGACAAAAACAGAACAACGTATCGCCGACTTCCTGGGCAAATCCGCCGATGATCTGTTTCCAACCCGCACGCCTGCCGAAATCAAGAAGATGCGCGAAGCCGAAGCAAAGCAAAGGGGGAAATCAGCATGACTGACTACGTCAAAACGTCGGCGATAGTGGCGGCGCTTTTTTTGAGCCG
>JAITUY010000223.1 GCA_031286095.1 Treponema sp.
TGGCTTAGGATGATAAAGGAATTTATAGCCGTTTCTCTATGCATTACCCGCGATGACATGGACCTTTCACCCTTTGACGCAGCAGGCGGTCTGGGCAGGTTTTATGAGCTTTTCGGCGATGACTGCGAGAAACTGCTGGACGAGATGAATTTGGCATTGACGGCGTGAGGGTAAGAGGAATAAAATTGAATCATCATGTACCGGAATGTTTATAATTATTAGTTTAGGGGAGATGAAATACTATGAATGAGCAACCTATCTTATTTGAAGAAAGGTTTCTTGAAAAATATGTTGGAACAAAACTATTATCCGATCCTGTTACAGCAGTTATAGAGCTGATAGCAAATTCATGGGATGCTAGTGCTACGGAAGTGTATATCCAATGGCCGGATGAAAGAGGAGATGATTTTACAATTCTGGATAATGGATGTGGAATTTTAGAAGATGAATTTATAAAAATTTGGTCAACAATGGCATATGACCGCACGAAAACGAATGGAAAATATGCAAGTGATAACGGGTTGCAATTAAAGAGAATTGCATTCGGTAGGAATGGAATAGGTCGGTTTGCAGGATTTTGTTTTGCACAAGATTATTATGTTTCATCAAAAACTAAAAATGGAGATAGATTTAATTACATTGTTACTTCTAAAGTTGAAGGAAAACCATTAGCATTGATAAAAGATAGTTCATCTTTTCGTTTAAAAAACAATGGAATGAAAATAACAATAAAAAATGCCAATGTTCATGGCAGAACTCTTGAGGAAATCCGATCGGAAATAGGAATGCGTTTTTTTTCTAATGATAATTTTAAAGTATATGTTCAAAATAAGTTGGTTACATTTGACGACATATCTTCACAAAATATATCAGAAGAATTTTTATCAATAGGAGAAAATATCGTAAGAATTATCATCATTGATACTGTAGATACCGACAGGTCTACTAAACATCATGGAATTGCATGGAAGGTTAATAATCGGCTAGTTGGTGATATAACATGGGAAGGGCTTTCTAACCAATACAATGTTGATGGTCGAAGGATGGAATCCCGCCGTTATTCATTTATTGTTATTGTTGATTTTCTTAGAAACTATGTATTACCTGACTGGTCTGGTTTTGAAGAAGATAAAAGTATTGTATTTGATACTCTTTCTGCTGTTTATAAATTTATTTGGAATAAAATAATTGATCTTTCAAAGGATCAGCGTGAAGCTTCTTTAAATCGCATAAAACAATCATTGAATACGGAAATAAAAAAAATGTCTCCATTAAAGAAAGAAAAATGGGAACAATTTATAAAAGCCGTACAAGAAAAATGTCCTAGTTTGAATGAGCCAGAATTATCAACACTAGGCTCAGTGCTAGCAAATTTAGAACTTTCACAGGATAAATATGATTTATTAAATCAATTAAATGATTTATCACCTGATAGGCTTGATGATTTGAACGCCATACTACAAAAGTGGTCTGTTGAATATGCAAAAGTTATATTGGACGAGATAGAAAATCGTCTCTCATTGCTAAAACAATTAGAACAAAAGTTGTATGCAAAAAAGGCGGATGAGGTACACGAATTACAACCGTTGTTTGAAAAAGGACTTTGGATATTTGGTCCTGAATTTGAAAGTATTGAATATACATCGAACAAAGGAATGACGACGGTAATACAAGATTTATTCGGTGATACGATGAAGGCATCATTAAATAGACCTGATTTTGTGATTCGAACAGATTCGTCGGTTGGGCTGTATTCTCGACCTTCTTATGATGACGAAGGTTTTGAAGAGATAGGGGTTGAGAGACTTATAATTATTGAACTTAAAGCTCCAGGTGTAAAGTTGAGAGATGATGAAATAAATCAACCGAAAAAATATGCCGATGAACTTTTCTCAAAAGGACTATTACAAAATAATACATCTAAAGTTACTTGTTTTGTTATTGGTGGGTCGATCACTGAAGGACAAGAAGGTGAGGTTACAACTCGAAATGGAGCTGTAAAAATACGCCCTATTGTATATGATATTGTGATTCGTAGGGCAAAAAGTAGACTTTTTAACCTTTATGATAAAATAAAAGAAGCTCCTTTCATGAAAGATATTGATAAATCATATACCACAGAAATTGAAGAAACGAGGATGTCATTATTTTAATAAAGATGAAGAAAACTATTTTTTTATGTAATTATTGTATAGAGTAAATATTGGAAATATGATAAGGATTGACGATGAATTTACCGCAAGGCTGGATTGAAATTAAATTTGAATCTATCATTGAAAAAATTTCCATATTAAATGAATTAAAAATAAAACAAAAGAACTATCTAAACGAAGGATTATTTCCGATTATTGATCAAGGTGAAGTATTTATTGGCGGATATACAAATGATATTCAGAAAGTAATAAATTGTAGAATTCCTGCGATAATTTTTGGAGATCATACACGATGCGTAAAATTTTTACCTTTTAAATTTTGTGCTGGAGCTGATGGAATAAAAGCATTTAACCATATCGGGTGTTTTGATGCAAAATTGCTTTTTTATTTTGTCAAAGTACTTGTAAAAAAAATACCGGACAAGGGATATGCAAGACATTATCAATATCTAGAAAAAGAATTTATCCCCCTTCCGCCACTAGCCGAACAACAACGTATCGTTGCCAAAATTGATTCGCTGTTTTCAGAACTTGATAACGGCGTAACATTATTAAAAACCATAAAAGCACAACTGGCTGTCTACAGGCAGGCAGTATTAAAATGGGCGTTTGAGGGGAAACTGACGGAAGAATGGCGTAAATTAAATGGGATTGCAGTATGGAAACAAACTACAATTGAAAGTTTTTTGGTAAAAACAGATAAACCGATGTCTACAGGGCCTTTCGGTACAATGTTGAAGAAACATGAACATCAAAAATCAGGTGTGCCAGTTTTAGGTATTGAGAATATTGGGAATGGAATTTTTGTTCATGGTAATAAAATATTTGTAACCCCGGATAAGGCAGAATATTTAAAATCATTCGCCTTGCATACGAATGATGTAATTATTTCACGGTCAGGAACTGTTGGTGAGTTATGCCTTGTACCTCAAGAGTTGGACGGTTCTCTAATGTCAACAAACTTAATACGGGTAACACTTGATGAAAACGTAATTATACCTAAATTTTTTGTTTTTTTATTTCAGAGTAAAGGTATAGTTATTGATCAGGTAAAAGAATTATGTAAAGGTTCTACTCGTGCTTTTTTGAATCAGACTATTTTAAAAAAAATATCGTTTCCGCTTCTTTCTATTGACGAACAACAACAAATAATAAACGCCATCGAATCCCGCCTGTCCGTATGTGAAAAACTGGAGCAAGCCATAGATCAAACCCTTGCGCTTTCCGACTCTTTGAGGCAGAGTATTCTTAAAAAAGCGTTTAAGGGGCGGCTTGTCCCGCAAGACCCAAACGATGAACCGGCGGAGAAATTACTGGAACGAATTCGGGCAGAAAAAGCGGCGGTAGCGACAGGGCAGAAACAAACACGGAAACGGTGCGGAAAATGACGGAAAAGAGACAACGAATTACGCGAAATGATGAGTTGTCTCAAACTCTATTGTTACAATGTTTGTTTTTATGTATGATATTATTGTAAATTTAAACGGAGAAAAACTAGAGAAGGAGATTCAATGCCAC
>JAITUY010000252.1 GCA_031286095.1 Treponema sp.
TGTTTAATATACCACACAATATTTCATTTGACAAATTTTTTTTGAAAATTTTTAATTTTTTTTCAAGAAATGTATTTTTTCTTTTTGTTATACGTCAGCTATCATACTCACAGCGGAATATTATCACACTGCAGGTTGTATGGTTCTCTCATACCGGCAAGTTTTCCTCGCGAACGTAGCTGTTAACTCGCCTTTTTGTGTTTTTTAAAGAGAACTTTTTAGTTTTTCTTTAAAAATGTATTATAATAAATATTATATGAAATTGCGGAACATTTTCATTGTTTTATTCTTATTCTTAATGACTTTTCTCCCACTGCATGGGCAAACTATGCGTTCTATGGATTTCCGAAACCAGAATATCGTCGATATTTTAATGGTATTGGCGGACGCGGGCAGACAATCCATAATCGTTGATGAAACTGTCTTGGGAATCGCCACTTTTCACTTCAGCGATTCCGACTTTGAAGATGCCCTTTACCGCTTCACAGACGCCTGTAACCTCTACGTGGAAAAAAGAAATAACGCTTACTATGTATCCAAAATACGCATAAACCGCGAAGGAGAACTTATCAACTTAAATACTGATAATGTGGATATAGAAATGCTGGTTAAATCACTGTCCCGCGCTATCGGTAAAACTATACTGTACGATCAATTGCCCCGCGCCACTATCAATATTAACAGTGAAAAAGCGCAAATAACAGACTTACTAGAAATTATTATAAAAAGATACCCGGAATACTCCGTTTTGAACGAAAACGGCGCTTTTTACATTAAACGGGCGGTGGATCAAAATCAAAATACGGCCGGACGTTTGGGCAGTAATTCAATTACAGTCAGAAACGATTTGTTTTCCATGAATATCCAGCGGGCGTCATTTTCTTCAATTCTATCATTGCTGTTTAAAACCGGCAACAGGGAATATTCACTGCTTCAGCGGATTGATACGTCGCTTGATAATCTATACTTCTACGACAAAACATTTGATCAGCTTCTGCGCTTGGTTCTGGAGCATACCAATTGCGATTATGTCATGAACGATTCAATATATTATATATTTGAAGTCCAGCGCAGGGACATTCTAAAAAAATTAAAAAATGTTATGGTGATCCAACTGCAAAATATTCCGATCGACAATGCAGTAGCGTTACTCCCAAATGAATATTCAGCTTCATCGTATATTAAAACAGACAAGAATTCCAATTCCGTTTATCTAACGGGCAGTACAGAAGAAATAACTCCCATCGCCGATTTCTTTACCATGCTGGATACGCCAGGAGAAGATAAATTTTTTAAGCGTTACGAAGTTCAATTCTTAACTGTTAAGGATTTTATTTCGCTCTTGCCTCAAGAATTGTCCAGAACAGCGCCGCTGGTAATACCCGATTCCAACGCCTTTATCACCCATATAACCAAAGAACAGCAGGAGCAATTTGAAAGGTTTATCAGTTTGGTTGATATGCGCAACACAGGACTGCCGGTTCATCTGCGCTACATTAAAAGCGATGAATTACTGCAATTTTTGCCTCCGTCTGTAACAAAAGAAGAATTAATTATCTCATCCGATCCAACTCTGGTTTTTTACAAAGGGACTGCCGAGAAACAAAAGATGTTTCTGGAACATCTTAAACTTATCGATCAGCCAAAACCGCAAATACGTTATCAGCTATTAGTAATGCAGTACCAGCGTAGCGACAATATTTCATGGACTAAAGGGCTACAGATGTCATCAACAAAAAATGATAACTCATCTTCATCTGAAGAGACAATTCCAAATATGTTCGTCGGCACTTTCTCAAATCTGGTTAACATCAATTTTGATATTGTTACCGAATTCGGGTATCAGTTTGCCCTGCAACTCAATTTGCAGATTGGCGAGGACAAGGCGAAAGTTCTTGCGGACACAACTCTTAACGGCATTTCAGGTCAGGATATAAAATTTGAAAATACAACCACGTTCCGTTACCGTGACACTACCATCGATCCTGAAACCGGAAAACCGTTCTATACCGGCATAACACGTGAAATAACATCCGGTTTGGTGCTTAATGTTAACGGCTGGGTTTCGGGTGATGGAATGATAACCATGAAAGTTAACGCCGCCGTATCAAAACAGGACGAAAGCGGAATTAACGCCAGCGCGACTACAAACCCGCCGCCTACTTCCGAACGGGTAGTCAACACGCAGGTGCGCACCAAATCCGGGACGCCTATTGTTATTGGCGGATTGTTACAGGCCGAAAAGGTCGAGAATATTAGAAAACTGCCTATTCTGGGAAGCATCCCGCTGATTGGAAAACTATTTCAGGACATTGTTATTCAGGATAATACCACCGAGATGGTTATTTATATAGTTCCGTATGTACATAACGGTCAGGCGCAGATAACGGACTATAATAAGAAGAATGAAGAATACTTTAAAAAGTATGTGCTAAAAGACGGAAAGTAACTTTATGGAACGAATTAGTCTTAAGGATTTTCAGTTCGACTCCGCTTTCGGCGAACAATACAGCAGGGAATTTATCGGCAGACGCGGAGCGATAAAAATCCGTGAAACGCCAAATGAAGTGCATATCGCTATTACAGACGGCAAAGACGATAAACTTCGCCACGATCTCGAAAATTATCATAATCATAAAAAAATAGTTTTTTTCGGCATCAGTAAAGCGGAACTGGCGACATTCATCGGCGAGACTACTGCCATAGCCCCTGTAGTAACAGGAGCGGCGCAAGAAAAAGACCGCTTTATCGCTCTTGACGCCATAACAGAAGGCGCTCCGGTAGTAAATATTATTAACGCCATCTGCATAGAGGCGATTCGGCTGGAATCGTCAGATATACATATTGAAGCTCATGCGGATTCGGTTCATATCCGTTACCGTATAGACGGGGTACTGCGAACAATTAAAAAAATAGATAAATCTGTTTCTTTAACTATATCAAACCGTATAAAAATAATGGCGAATTTAAATCCGCTGGAACAGCGGTTGCCGCAGGACGGGCGAATGTCCGTAACTGTTGAAAACAGTACTATCGATTTACGGGTTTCTATTATTCCTGTTGCAAACGGCGAGTCTATCGTACTAAGAATATTTAACACTTCGGCCAAATTGCTGTCTCTTGATGAGTTAGGTTTTTATCCGCAAGACCTCAATTATATTAAATCTACAGTACAACAGCCGTTCGGACTTATCCTTTTGACCGGACCTACCGGAAGCGGTAAAACTACTACATTACACGCGCTTATCGCCAGCCTGCCGGTATCGGAATTAAAAATAATTACTATTGAAGACCCTGTTGAACAGCTTATACGCGGCGTTAATCAGGTGCAAATAAACGATGAAATTAATCTTTCCTTTGACGGTATGTTGCGCCGTGTACTGCGGCAAGACCCCAATGTTATAATGGTTGGAGAAATCCGTGATACTGCCACTGCTGAACTTGCCGTACGATCAGCTCTGACAGGTCATCTTATTTTGTCTACGCTTCATACCAACGACAGCATTTCAGTTATAACCCGCCTAGAAAATATGGGACTTGAACCATATCTTATTGCGGCAGTGCTCCGTTGTTCTGTCGCTCAACGGCTTGTACGAAAGATATGTCCATCGTGCAGAAAAAAAGTATCCGCAACCAAAAAGGTAAAATCTTTGCTGGAAAAACACGGGGTTTCAGGAAACACTGTTTATGAAAGCTCCGGCTGTTCTGATTGTGAACATACAGGATACAAGGGGCGCACCGTTATAAGCGAAGTTTTTATGGTTGATAAAAATATTGAAGAATTGATTGCTGAACGCCGCCCTGTTAAAGAAATTGTCAAGTATTCGTTAAACGCCGGAATGAGCAGTATCACAAAAAACGCTTTGCAAAAAGTAGCCGACGGCATAACTTCATTGCGTGAAGTTGAACGGGAGGTGTTATTCTAATGGCATACTACCGCTGTTCAATTATTAATCCCGCAGGCAAGAAAACAACTTTAATAAAGGAAGCCGCCGGCAAACAGGAATTAGTCGCCTCATTTAATAACACCGAGCATATTCTGGTTAAATATGTACAAGTTTCTGATTCCTCGATAATACAATCAAAAAAGAATTATAACCGCGACATTGTGCTGGAATTTACGGAAATAATGACATCACTGATTAAATCCGGCTTAACAATACAAGATTCCATTTCCTTATGCTGTTCCATTACTACAAACCCGAAAACAACATGGCTGTGCAAGAGTCTTCTCCGCGCTTTACAAAACGGACTGCCGTTACATGAGGCATTAAAAATGCATTCTCCGTCCTTTCCCCCTCTGTACCAGTCATTGGTCAGACTCGGCGAACAGACCGGGTCCGTAGCAGCGGTCTTTCAGCGCATGGGCGTATATTTGCGAAATGAAAAAAAGATTCGCGGAAAAATCGGAAATGTGTTATGGTATCCGGCTCTGGTATTGTTTATAGCCCTTGCAGGAGGCGTCGGTATCATCGCGTTTATTCTTCCCAGAATGGCGGAAATATTTTCCGCTTTTAACACCGGAACAGATCAAAGCGCCGTAATGGAATTAACCCGCGTGTACAGGTCTATATGGGTATCAGTCGCGGTTATTATTGTAATAGCCGCTGCCATAACCGGTTCCATACTATTAAGAAAATACTCGGCGCGTTTTGCATATCTGTCAGACTATTTGTTCCTTAACATGCCGCTGTTCGGAAGTTTTATTAAAGCGATTCAAACAATGGATTTTTCTTTTGCTATGGAAATGCTTTCAGGATCGGGAATTAATGTTCATACAGCGTTAAAAGAAACCGCTGGTGTTATACGCAATCGCGCTTACGGAAAGGCGCTCATTGAAGTACATTCAATGTTGCTTAAAGGCGAACAGTTATCCATGGCGTTTGGTCTTTTCAAAGAATTTCCGCCTTATATCGCAACATGGATCGCGGTAGGAGAACGCACCGGAACAGTTGAACCTGTCTTTACCCAGATTCGCGCATATTTTCAGGAAGATGTAGATCGTATTTCAGAAAGGCTGATGAACCTGCTGGAACCATGTTTGATTTTAGCCGTAGGTATTATCGTACTTACGATGATATTGCAATTTATTTTACCATTATTTTCTTTATATGGGAGGTTATTATGACACAAAAACAGAATTTTACAAATGAAGGCTGGACATTCATGGAAACCCTGATTGTTATTGCGATTGTATTGATTCTCACATCTATAGTGGGTTTCACTGGAATTCAATATCTTGACCGGGCGCGGACTGCGGCGGCGCGCAGTCAGATCGATTCCTTCGCGCTTGCAATGGAGTCGTATTACATTGATTGCGGGCGTTATCCGACAGATGAACAAGGGCTGGAAGCGCTTTGGAAAAATCCCACTATCGAGCCGGTTAGCCCTAACTGGGCAGGACCTTATATTTACAAGAAAACCCCAAACGATCCATGGGGCAATCCCTATGAATATAAAACTCCCGGTCATGAAGGATTACCTTTTTCTATCCGGTCTTTTGGAGCCGACGGCAGGGAAGGAGGAGACGGAAAAAATGCAGATATTACGTCATGGGAAGAATGAACCGGTCAACTGTACGGAAGGATTTATTCTGTTAAGAGATTTACTGGTTTTGTTTATAGTGATTATCTGTTTTGCCACAGCTTTGTCCGCAATGGCTGTGTTGTCTCATCACGGTTCCCGCTTGCTTGAAAATGTACAGCGGGAAATCAACAGAAAAAATGAAATAATTATTAAGCGAGTCCGTTAATGAATCAAAACTCAGCCGGCTTTACTTTAATGGAAACATTGCTGTCTGTCGCAATTATTCTTGTTATTAGCAGTCTTATTGCTATTGGATCAGGAACTGCGTTACAGGGCGCATCGAAATCAATTAAGACGGTAAAAACGGCGGCAACGCTTACACGCATAGACCGGTTTATCCGCACAAAAACAAACGCCGTGCATATTCCTTATTGGGCCGCCGCGACTCCCTATATTGACGCCCTTACCGCCGAATTATATCGATCAAAAATCGGAACCTATATAAAATCTGTAGGAATAATTGACGGTTACCTGAAAGTACCTCTGGGTATTGAAGTGGTATATAAGGTAAATAACAGGGAAATGAAGACTGTGGCGTTATTTCCCTCTGTTGCGGTTATAGATGTGGTACGATAAATGAAATACGATTCAGGGGCTATTGAATTCAACGCGGTACTGCTACTTTTTTTTATCGCCATAGTCATATCATCAGGGGCGCTTTATACGGCGGGAGGCATCACATATCTACAAACCGATAAACATGATTTTGACAACAAGATTGCCGCGGATACGTTACTTGACACTATAATCAATGAAATGCAGGCTTTATCACTGTCCCCTTATGATGATTACAACAATACTATTATTACGGGACTATGCCAAAAATACAATAATTACGGGCTGGAATTTACAGATGTTTCTTCAGGATATCATCTTGATTTTCTTTCCGATGAGGATATGGCGGACAACAATATTACCCAATATTTGTTCCGGGATAACACCGGATCAGGATTTACAGCGTGGAGAAATACAAACGGCCTGTCGGTTTCAAAAGCCCCATGGCGTGAATTTATCAAAGACGAAGCGTGGACATCCTGCGTATCTTATGGCTGGGTACACAAGGACAATACAGAATCATTTGCTTACCGCAGTATCAGCAAGTCATTTGCCGTTACCGCGCCTGACAAACTGTTTCCGCTGGTAAACGCTTTTCCGCGTATGAATATTAACATGATAAACCCGGATATGCTCCGCCCGCTTATTATGCGCAGTTCTTTTAAAATTGAAAAACCGAAAGAAAAAGCTGACGATTTAATCAGCAGACTGCGCAACGATCCGGTATTGTACGCCGACATTTCCTCTATCCTGAAAATACCCGCCAGCCACCCTTTAATGGGCTACCTAGGAACAAAAACAGCTTTCTGGAAACTGCGTTTTGTTATGCGCCCTTCTTTGACGGTAGAAGCTGTCGTTGCCGCAATTCCGCTTAAAAACGGCTCGGTACAGGAAATTGAAGCGTATCGTCTGATTGACAGGAGTTTTATAGATGATTGAATTCTATAACCGTACGTCATATATGGTATTTATACTTGAAATTCCGCATATCCGCGGCGCGGAACTCATATCGGCGATCAAATTCAAACTAAGCGGATTGTATCCAGGAAACATCGACGAAAACAATATACAAATACGGAAAAACGGAAATAAAAAATGGGAGTATCTTGTCTTTGTGCTAAACAAAGACACAGGACATACCATGCTGACGCTTTCACCGTTGTTTGTCAGGCATGTTTTTGCAAAAAAAACAGCTAACGTACTGTATATTGACAAACGGTGGCTTGATTATACCCGCATTGATAACGGCGTTATCCAGTCGTCAATGGTAAAAATAAAAGATGAATCCAAGTTAATTGACGATGTAAAAAATTTTTGTAGCGCGGAAACAGAACTTATTATATACTGCGATGAAAATGATAAAATGCTTTTGTCTCCGCTACAATCAAACAACAATATACTATTTTTAGACGCTCAAACAGAATTAAAAAGAACAGACGTACATAAAATATCATTATTTACCGAAAAGAGCGCGGTGATAAAAATAAGGCGGGGGCTTATTGCAGTAATTATACTGTCTCTGCTAGTTATGTGTATTTTTATGTTTAACAGACAGCGTGAAAAAGAAAAAGAATTCAATGCGCTACAGCGTCTTGAACAGGAACAACTTGAAAAAGCAAACCTTGAAAAACAGCGTGAAACACAGAAGTTGACAGAACTTAAGCTTCAATATCAGGAAATAATATCCTCAAAGACCGCCGCGCCTTTTGATATTGCTGTAGTTATTGCCGAATGTGCGGGACATCAAACCAGAATACAATCCGCGACAATTAACGGAAGTTTTTTTCAAATCGAGGGCATTTCCGGCAATTCGCTTGATTTGTTGCGTAAATTTGAAAACCACCGGCTTGTAGACAGCGCCAGACTACATCAGGTTCACCCTGACAATAACCGCGATGCTTTTACTTTAAGCGGAACCGTTCATAAGGATAAAGCACCCTTTGACGAATCCAGGTTTTCGTCAAGTGAATTAATCGCGTTACTGGAAGATTTAATCAACACGGAAAAGAATTACACTTTATCAGAAACAAGGTTAAGCCCCTCCTCGTTCGGCGAAGCGGTAAAAACGTTATTCACAAAATGGGGGTGTACCGTCAATAGCTACCAGTTTATGAACGAGACTCAAAAAACAGAAATTGAATATTCGCTTAGAGGGCCGGGAAACGGTTTTTTTAACGCGCTATACGAAATAAAAACAAATCACCGTTTATGGGATATACATTTAACACAAATACGTAATTTATATCCGCGTAATATGCTGGATATTGTACTGCGTATCAGAACAGAATATCATCAATCAAACACCGGAGACACGTCCGAAACGCCAGTCAATGAAAATTCAATACCCTACCCTGTCGCCAATATCAGCCGTAATTATTTCCCGCCGGCACAAGGTCCCCGCATACCAAGGGAACCGGCAGTTATCATGGAACAAGTTCCGCCCGCAAAAACAGAAAAAGTTTTATGGCTTGAATATGTCGGCACTGTAAATGACGACAGCGACTACAGGTTTATATATGTAAAAAATACAAAAACAGGCGAAATATTGAAGTTAGGACAATTCAGCGAAGGGAATATGCGGTACGCCATAAGTCCGTCGGGCAGTATAATGGCGTTTATCGACGATCGCATATACGAAATAAACAGGAGATAATATGCGCATAACGTATAAATTATTAGGATGTTTTTTAAGCATTTCACTATTAGTTTCCTGCCAGACAGGCAAACCTATCAAACGTTTATCCAACGAAGGTTTTATGTACGCAATGATCTATGATTACGAGAACAGCCCTGTACCAGGAGTAACAGTATATTTGAACAAAATAAAAATAGCCGATTCCGACATACAAGGCCGTTTCGTTCTGGAAAAAGCAAAAAAGGGCGAACATAAAATCAAACTGACAAAAAAGGGATATGAAACGCTTGAAGAAGTTTTTAGATATGACCCTATGCAGGTTTTATATTTTAAAATGATTAACACTTCACAACTGCTTGTTCTAGCGGAAACGGCGCTGGATAACAATGAATTTGACAATGCGGAAAATTACATTAACAGAGCTTTACTGCTTGAACCGGGCAGACCCGACATATTATTTCTGAAGAGCATCGTCTTTTTTTTGCAATCCAAAGACACGGAAGCGGCTGGTATTCTGGAAAATCTTATCAAATCGGGCAATACCGATCCTTCAATATCACAACTGCTTGAAAAAATCCGTCAAAAACAAACGGCGGAAGATTGATTTTATTTATAGATTGGACTTGTTCTACAACTGCGAACCTCCGGTTCGAGCTGGTTGTCGAATAAGTCCTGCATTTTTTCAGGCTAAAGCCTTACAAGAATGCAATTTTATAAGCAAGTTGTCTAAAAACTGAAGTTTTTAAACAACTCTATTTTATAAAAAGGATTGTGTTTTATTGCGCCTGGCCTGATTCGAACAGGCTACCTACGGATTCGAAGTCCGTTACTCTATCCAGATGAGCTACAGGCGCAAGTCATAAAAGTGAACGAGAAAGAATATTAGAGCTGTTCGGAAACTTCAATTTCTGAACGCAATCGCAGATTGCAAACTTCCTTATAAAAAGCATTCTTGCCGGACTTTTCGGACTAAAGTCCGCATTCGTGTCCGCGGGCTTATAGCCCGAAAAAATGCAAAACTAGTCAGCGTAGCAAACCATGAGATAACCCACCGGAGGTTCGCGGTTATCGAACAATCCTAATATCCTGTATGCACTAAAATGTTTTACTATTAATAATCTATCACTTATTTATACTTTGTCAACTGTCCTATTTTTATTATAGAGTTGCTCGGAAACTGAAGTTTCCTAACAACTCTAATAAAACAAATTAAAACCTGACAACAATTATTTTGAATAAAATAGAGTTGTTTTTTTGGAAGTTATTGAAAGTTCTGCATAAATATTTGGCATTTTCAATCCTTAATTGCAACGTATTAGCAACAGGGAAAAAATATTCACCCCAGCCGCAGTTCAAGCGCAGATTCACCGCCAAGTTCAAACCGCGCCGTTTTGCCCATACACGAGATTTCATACGCGCCCTTAAAACCTTCCAGTTTTAGCCTGCCGTCAGCGTCCGTGCGTTCCGTTTTTTGAGTGCGCCACTCGTTTTCTATTTTTGCGCGTAACACATTGTACGCTGGTTTTTCACTGTTGTCCACGCGAAGAAAGCCCGCGGGCGCGTGAAGCCACGCATCGTCCCCGCCCGACCATGCCGTAATCGCCTGTACCTGCGGATGAGCGAAAAGGATTTCATACATTTCGACAATTTCGCGCGCCTGGCGTTCTTCTCCTTCGGGAGTGGTGTCCCACTTCTCTACCTGCCAGTCGTTCAGATCAACTATGTGCGGCGGCATTATTTCGCCCGAAATAAGAGTGTTTTCAGTAAAATGCAAGGGCAGACCGAAACGGGAAAAACGCGCAAGCACGTCGTTTACTTTCTCCGCGCCCCAATAGCCCTGATGCTGGTGCGATTGTATTCCTATTACGTCAATGGGAATGCCGGCCTGCAGGCATTTGTCTATAAGAATTTCATAGTCCTTTGAAGTGTCAAAATCGTTTAACAGCAATACTGCATCCGGGTTAGCGCGTTTTGCCGCAGTAAACACTTCTTTTACAATGCGCACTTGTCCGTATTCTTTGCATATTCGCGTAATAGCGTTGTCGTATTTGTCAAATACAGGCATAATGACAACTTCGTTAATTACGTCCCATATATTAATTAATCCGGCAAAGGCGGAAACATCGCGTTCAATCCGCGCGATAACTTTTTCTAAAATTTGCGCGTTGGTATAATTCATTAACCAGCCGGCGCAGACCGTGTGCCAGCACAGGGGGTGACCTTTTGTAGTTATGTTGCGTCCTGCGTACCAGCGCGCCGCGGCTTTCAGGCGCGTTTCATCCGGCTTGCCTTCCTTCTGCTCATAGCGCCCAAGATAGAACGGCAATGTCGCGTAATTATGAAAAGCAAAAAGTTTATCCAGTTTTTCACGTAATTGCGATACCTTTGTTTCTTCTATCGCTGATCCATCCGGCTTTCCGCCAGCAAGTTCCACCGCCTCAAAACCGCCGACTCCGAATAAAAACTTATGGCTTTTTTGCTCTATCTTTACATCTTGATTTACAGCGGGCTGTCCGTTTTCCGCTACAATACGCAGATTTACATTTGCCTTGCGATGATTAAGATTCGTTTTCATATTTTTCCCCCGTTTACCAGTTTTCTACAGCAGTTTTAAAAGCGTTTTGCGAGGCGTTAATTATCTTTTCGTCAACGCAGTACGCGAAACGTAGCCAGCCCGCTTTTCCAAAACCTGAACCCGGCACTCCTAAAATTAAATATTTTTTAAGGTGTTCCACAAAAGCTTTGTCGTCATTTTCATGTCCGCCTTTCTTGCTTTCCGGGACTTTGCAGAAAAGATAGAACGCTCCTTCCGGCGTTGAATACTCAATTCCGGCTTCATTCAAAACTTTCATAAAAGCATCCCGCCTTCGCGCGTAAATTGAGACATCAATGCGCGCCTCTGTCAGAGAGCCTACTATTCTTTGCATCAGGGCGGGGGCGTTTACAAAACCAAGTATCCTTGTCGCGTAAATTAAACCGTTTAACAAGTCGTCCTTACCGCTTATAGCAGGATTTACCGCAATAAAACCTATACGCTCGCCGGGAAGCGACAGACTTTTTGAATAAGAAGTAACCGCGATTGATTCGCTGTAGCATGACAAAAACGGCGGAACATCAATGTTATACGCTATTTCACGGTAGGGTTCATCGGAAACAAGATAAGGAAAACGCCCCGTTTTCTTTCCATGTTCCGTAAGCAGGGAAGAAAGTTTTGCAAGAACACCTGCAGAATAAATCTTCCCTGTGGGATTGTTGGGCGAATTTATAAGAACTGCGGCTGTTTTTTCGTTAAGAGCCGCGCCTACGGCGGAAATGTCCAAATTAAAATCTTCAAGCGCGTCAACTTCGACAAGTTTCGCCCCGTGGTTGGACGTATAAGCACGGTATTCCATAAAATACGGACGCGTTACTACAATTTCATCTCCCGGGTTGCAGATTGTTTTGAAAACCGTGTTAAGCCCCCCCGCCGCGCCTACCGTCATAACAATATAAGAGCCGTCAATATTAACGTTCTGCTCTCTGCAAACTTTTTTCGCCAGCGCCTCCCTTACATGGGTGTAGCCTGCGTTCTGCATATACCCATGAGAACCTTTTTCGTCTTCCTGCGCGAGTTTTACAAAAACCTCGTGAAAAACGGGAGGCGGATCAATATCGGGGTTTCCAAGCGAAAAATCGAAAACATTATCAGCGCCGTGCTGTTTTCTTAATTGTATTCCTTCTTCAAACATTTTGCGTATCATCGAAGATGACGCAAGCGCATCCTTAACCGCATGAGCTATCGCCATAAACCCTCCTAAACCAGCGTCCGCGCCGTGCGGACAATATCTGCAAAAATTCCGCCCGCCGTAACTTGAGCGCCAGCTCCAGGTCCCTTTATAACCATCGGGAGTTTAGAATAACGTTCCGTAGTAATAACGACAATATTGTCGCTGTCCACAAGAGAGCGGAACGGACTGCCCGCAGGTTCGCCGCGCAGGGAAAGTTTTGCTTTTCCATCTTCTATTACAACGACATAGCGCAGTGCGTTGCCTTTGGCGGCTTCCTGCGCGCGGCGTTTTTCAAAACTGCCGTCCGCTTTTTCAAGTTCGCGGAAAAAAGAGTCGACATCTTTCGCTTTTAGGCAGGCAGGCGGAAGTATCGGCTCTATTTTTACGTTGGAAAATTCAAGAGGAAGACCTATTTCCCTTGCGAGAATTAACGCCTTGCGAGCCGCGTCCATCGCGTTAAGATCATCGCGCGGATCGGGTTCCGTGTAGCCCTTTGCCTTTGCCTCCCGCACAAGTGCGGAAAAAGGTTTTGAACCGTCAAAATTGTTAAAAATAAAACTCAATGTCCCGGACGGAACAGCCTCTATCCTTGTTATGCGATCTCCAGAAAGAAAAAGATCGCGCAAGGTGGAAATAATTGGCAGTCCCGCGCCTACTGTTGTTTCGTACAGGTAGGGGATCCCCCTCTCCCTTGAATACGACGTGAGCTTGCGGTAATAATCCAAAGAACCGGAGTTGGCTTTTTTATTCGGCGTAACAATGGGTATTGAATGGCGCAGTATTTTTTCGTAAGAGGCGGCGACATCTTCGCTTGCGGTGCAATCGCAAAAACATGAATTGGGAAGATTAAAGGACGCCATTCTTTCTATGAAAGAGGCAAGTTTGTATTCTTCCGTACCAGCGACCTTGCCTTTTTTATTCAACATCTCTTTGGTTTTTTTGGGATCAAGTCCATCAAGAGAAAAAAGCATTTTGTCCCACGCCGCCGCCCCTATCAAATTAACATTAATAAGGTCCCTGTTTGCAAGTTTTTCGCGGTTGTCCGCTATTTGTTCCAGCAAAGTGCCGCCTATGTTGCCCGCCCCAATCAGGAACAGATTTACGGAACGGTGGTTAGCGAAAAAGAACGCGTCATGTATTGCGTTTAACGCCTTGCCCCCATCGTGTTTTGAAATAACCGCCGAAATGTTTGTCTCTGATGAACCCTGCGCAATAGCGACAATATTTACGCCGTTGCGCCCTAGCGCGTGGAAAAACTTGCCTGAAATCCCAGCGGTGCTTTTCATCGCCGAGCCTACCACCGCGATTATCGAAAGGTCTTTTTCCGCGATTGGCTTTTCAATAGAACCTGAGTGAATCTCCGCTGAAAATTCTTCCTGTAATATTAATTGCGCGGACTGTACTTCTTCCGGCACAACGGCAAAACAAATTGAATATTCGCTGGAACTCTGAGTTATAAGCATTACGCTGATATGTTTGCGCGCGAGAGCGCCGAACACACGCGCGGAAAAACCCGCGACGCCTACCATTCCCGAGCCTTGCAGTCTGATAAGCGCGGCGTCGCTTATGGAGCTTATTCCGCGAACCGGGTATTTTCCCGCGACGGCGTTTTTCACGATACGGGTTCCGGCCGCCGAAGAATTAAACGTATTTTTGATCACGACAGAAACGCCTTTATCCAGCGCGGGTTTTATAGACGGAGGAAAAATGGCGGACGCGCCAAAGTGCGAAATTTCCATCGCTTCAATATAGGAAATCTCGTCTATGCACATCGCGTTTTTAACATATTTGGGGTCTGCGGTAAAAAGACCGCCCTCATCTGTCCATATTTCAAGTTTTTTCGCTCCAAGGGCGGACGCAAAAACGGCGGCTGTTAAATTTGAACCGTCCCTTACTGTTTTGGACGTATAACCGTTTACCACCTGAAGAGTCTTTTTCGATCCCTTAAAAAAGGCGCGGATATTATCCGCCGTTTCTTTTTGCGTGATTTCATTTTTTATCAGAGTTCGTAAATCCAAAAAGGCGGATTTTATGCCGTTTGTTGTAATAATTTGGGCAAACAAAAACGCGGAAAGCCTTTCCCCAAAGCTCTTTATCATGTCAAGTGAACGGTCGGACAGTTCCCTCAACAGGGAAATACCGTCCAGAATTTTTGACAGTTCGGCAAGATCGCTTTTTATGCCATCCTCTGCTATTTTTCTTTCTGAACTTTTTAAAAATTTTTCCGCGTAGTCATTGTAACGTTTTTCTAAAGCCTGTAAGAGCCGGTTGTAATCTTGCCCGTCCGCCGCCGTCCGCGCAAGCGTAACAAGGTCAGAGGTAACTCCTGAAAAAGCCGAAACAACCGCTACAGGGACATTTCCGCGGTGTTCGGCATCGTTCAGTACATCTATAATATTTTTAATACCTTCCTGGCTTACTGCTGATGTTCCGCCAAATTTAAGCACTAGCATAAAATTCTCCCATTAATTAGTGTCTAACTACAAAGCCGGTTACTTTTTACGGTCAGACCTTGCATTTTCTTATATTTCTATTTCTACAAAATATTACGAAAATAAGATACTATGGAAGATGTCCGAATAAGTTTTTCAAACTTTTAGAACACCCCCTAATTTATTGAATATTATCTTTTTTCTTGATATATTTACAGTAGCATTATATAATTTTGATAAAAAAATTACGAGGTATTAGTTGACTGTTTTATTAATTATTTTTACAGTTTCTGTTGCTTTTTCTGTCTGCGCCGTATCATTAGTCCTGCGAATTTCGCACCGTAAAAAATGGTACGATAATATAGATGAACGCAAAATCCATTCAGGCAATATTCCCCGCCTTGGAGGTATCGGTTTCGGGTCGGTTTTTTTCATTATAGCCGCGGGCATTAGCGTTATTTACGGAATCAGGGGCGTAAATATAACGCGTTTTATACCGTGCGGAATAGCGATGGCTTTTATTTTGATTTCCGGCGCTTATGACGATTTTCGCCCAATGGCTGTCCGTTACAAATTTCTGCTTCAATTAGCGTCTGCAGTTCTTATACTTATTACCGGTTTCGATTTTGACAGGCTTCTTTATACAGGTAGCGGTTTATATACAGATTTAGGATATTTCCGCATTCCGGTTACTATTCTTTGGGTAGTCGGCGGCGCAAACGCGGTTAATATGCTCGATGGAGTTGACGGTCTTGCTGGGGGTGTATCAGCCATTATCGCGTTCTTTCTCGGTCTTATTTTCTTTTCTTATTCTGGAGTATCAAAATCAGTTCTTTTGTGCGCATGTCTTATAGGCGTAATTATAGGGTTTCTTGTTTTTAACGCGCCGTTTCCGCGGGCAAAAATATTTATGGGAGACTGCGGAAGCCAGTTTCTCGGTTTTACGCTTGCCCTTCTTCCTTTAATGAAAGAGGCGGACAGACCGGCTTCCCTGCCTTTATTCTATTCTGCGGCGCTTTTTCTTATTCCTATTTTTGATACTACCGCCGCCGTCTGGCGCAGGATTAGAGACGGAAGAAAAATATACGAACCGGATAAAGCCCATTTACACCATAAACTTATAAACATGGGGCTGGACGCAAAAAAGGTTGACGCCGTAGTTTATTCGGTGCAGATCATAATAGGAATATTTACATTTATTGCGATTCATACGGAAGGCGTAAAATCCCTGATTATTTTAGGAGCCGTCTATCTGTTTACGCTGGCTTTTTTTACCGCGATACACTTTATAAACCGTTCGGTAATGAAGAACAAATGTTAACTAAAGATTCGTCTGCAAAGCGTTATTATTTTGACTGGGCCGCTTCGGCTCCTTATGACGGCTGTATTATAAACCAGACAAACAATTTGGCTCTTTTTGGAAACCCGTCGTCCATGCACGGAGAAGGTAAATCGGCAAAACTTGCCCTTGAAGATGCGCGCGCGAGGTGCGCCAAAGTTCTTAACGTTCAGCCTGAAACATTGTTTTTTACTTCCGGCGGGACGGAATCCAACAGCATAGCGTTATTTTCAAACCTTTTTAAAAAAGGACAAGGAAGGATAATTTCTTCCGGAGCCGAACATTCTTCCATAAGGGAAGGAATGGACACGCTTGAAAGAATGGGAAAACCCACAGGCAGGATCACTGTAGATTCCGAAGGCAGAGTTACCCCGGACCTTTTAGCGAAAGCGTTCGCCAAATACGGCGAAGTCCGTTTTGTGTCATGTATGGCGGTAAACAACGAAACAGGCGCGGTTACAGACATCGCAAGTCTTGCGGATGTTATACGCAAAAATTCAGGCGCTCCGGTGCATTTGCACTGCGATCTTGTGCAGGCGGCAGGTAAAATACCAATTGACATTCACGGCTGGCAAATAGATTCCGCCTCAATAAGCGCGCATAAAATAGGCGGTCCGCGCGGGATCGGGCTTTTGTACCTTCGCCGCCCTTTGGAAGTTTTTTATTCAGGCGGCGGTCAGGAAAGCGGCGTAAGGGGCGGCACTGAGAACACGCAAGGCGCGCTCGCCCTTGCCGGTTGCCTTGAAAAATACGCGGTCAGCGAAACCGTCAACGCCGAATACGCAAAAGCGGACTCGCGCTGGAACAAGCTTATAACTTCCCTTTCCGCAATGGAACGCTGTACGGTTATTCCCAAACAGCGCGCACAGAACGCGCGGGGATTTTCCCCCTATATTTTACAGACTGCTTTTAAGGACATACCCGGAGAAGTTATGGCGCGAGCCCTTGACGACATGGGCTTCGCTGTCTCTACAGGATCGGCCTGTTCGTCATCGTCTCCTGAAAGACCTGTCCTTCTTGCTATGGGAATAGAGGAAAAATTAAGAATAGAGGGAATCCGTATCTCTCAAGGTTATTCAACAACGGACGAAGAAATCGACCTGCTTCTTGAAGCAATAGCGGAGGTTTTAAAATTTCTGTAACTTGGCTTTTAAAACCGGGGGAACTTACTCTTAAAGGCAATAATCGTAAAAGTTTTGAAGACACCCTAAAGCGCAACATTTTGCGTATGTTAGGCGAAATCAAAGTAAAAATAAAAATAACGAACGGCCGATTTTTCCTTGAATGCGGCGATGAAAATTCCGCTGTCGTGGAAAACTGTCTTTCCCGTCTGATTGGAATTTCAGGCTGGGCGAGAACTGTTATATGCCCAAAAACTCAAGAGGCGGTTTTTTCAGCATCCGTTGAAGAAGCTAGAAAACTTGCAAATAACGGAGTAAAAACTTTTAAAATACGCGCGCGAAGAACAGACAAGGCCTTTCCTTTGGATTCTTACGGCTTATGTTGTAAAGCGGGAGAGGCGGTTTTAACTTCGGTAAGCGGCCTAAAAGTTGATATTCACAATCCGCAGGATATTATAAACATAGAAATACGGGAAAAAGCCTATGTTTACTCGGGCGGGAATAAAGGGCTTGGCGGTCTTCCTGTAGGTTGCGCCGGAAGGGGGCTATTACTGCTCTCCGGCGGCATTGATTCCCCTGTCGCGGGTTTTTTAATGGCGTGCAGGGGAATGAGCGTAGACGCTATTCATTTTCATGCGTATCCGTACACTTCGCTTGAAGCGAAACAAAAAGTAATACGCCTTGCCGAAATTACCGGAGCTTTTTGCATGGGAATACGTCTTTATGTGCTGAACTTTACGCAGGTTCAACAGCGGATAAAAGAGCGCGCTCCAAATGAATGGGCTACTGTTATTCTGCGAATGGCAATGATGTCATCAGCGGAAAAAGCCGCTCTTAAAATAAAATGCAACTGTCTTATCACGGGCGAAAGTCTTTCGCAGGTGGCAAGCCAGACCATAGAAAATTTACGCTGTACCGAAAGCCTGATAAAACTACCCGTACTGCGCCCGTTAATAGGAATGGACAAGGAAACCATAATCAAAAAAGCAAAAAAACTCGGCACTTTTGAAGTTTCCATACTGCCCTATGCCGATTGCTGTACGCTTTTTTCCCCCGCGCACCCTATCCTTCACGGCGAACCCGAATCAGCCCGCGCGATTTACGAATCTTTAGAACTTGAACCTTTAATTGATGACGCGCTGAACGGGTATGAAATTTTTTCCGCAAATCAATACGAAAAAAAATAAAAAAATCACATCTTTTAAAAAAAAACGTAAAACCTGTTCGACAGCCAACTCGAACCGAAGATTCGCAGTTGCCGAACAAGTCAATTGATTATTGTCCCTTTTTATGCTATGTTTTTTGAAAACAAATTAGAGTTGTTAGGAAACTTCAGTTTTCCGAACAACTACCAATAAAAAAGTATTTTTTGCAGGGTTAAAGCTTGATTTAGCCAGAAAAAATGCAGGACTGGTCAGCGTAGCTGACATGAGACAACCAACTCGAACCGAAGGTTTGCAGTTGCCGAACAAGTCCATTAAAGGAAGGTAGCCTTATGCAATTTAAATCAGACCTTGTTACATGGTCTTCCACATATTCTGTGGGAATTAAAGTAATTGACGAACAGCACAAAGGTCTTTTTAATTTGGTCAACGACATGTATAATCATGTCGTTAACGACAAAACGGCGGAACTGGCTTATTTTAAAGAAATTATTCAAGAAGCGGTCAGCTATGTAAAGGTGCATTTTGCTACAGAAGAAAAAATAATGACTTCTGCCAAATTTCAGGGCTATGCTGAACATAAAAAAGCCCACGATTCTTTTATATTGGCTATAGTTGATAATATACGGGATTATGAAGCTGGAAAAAGGCTCACTCTCGCGTCTTTTACACATTTCCTAAAAGACTGGATTTTAACGCACATAGCCATAATGGACAAACAATATTTTGAATATTTTAGGAAAATTGCAACCCGCAAAGCAAACGGCGAACTGAGTATACCTTCGGCCGGCATAGCGTGATGATGATACTTACTGCGAACTTTCAGCGTCCGCGTTTTTCGGTTTGGCGAAATTTACCGCCAGCGTTCTGCCGCGGAATTTCAGCCCGTTTAAGGTTTCGATAATTTCGTTCGCCCTCGTGTCGCGAACCTGCACAAAAGAATAATTATCCAAAATACGTATTGAGCCTATGTCCTCTTTTGGCACTGTCGTTTTGGAACAGATGAACATTATCACTTCTCTCGGGAAAAGATGGCGGTTTTTTCCTATGCTGAAAAAAAGCGTCTTTGATTCTTCATCGGAAAGGCGGACTTCAACATCGGGCGAATCGGCGCTTTCCTGCTTAAAAGATTTTCTTTCAAAAGAATTTTTAAGATTAGGAAATTCTTTCTGGTCGTAATACATAAAAAGCCACGCAGAAACCCATGAACGCCTGAAAAGGCTTATCTCTTTTTTAAAAAGTTTACGGTACTCGCTTAAAAGCTGAAGATCGGCGTCGTTATGCACCTTGTCAAGAATAACTTTAAGATTTTTACTCGCCTTTTCCTTGTCCGGTTTCATCTGTCTCCTTTTCAGGTCTGACCTTCTATTGTTTTTATCGAACCGTCGCCGTTATATTCCAACTCCGTAACCTTCAGACTGCGCAACCATGTTTTACCGCCCGAAGGAACGCTGTCATGGTGGAAAAGATACCACTTTCCCTTATATTCCGTAATCGCATGATGCGTCGTCCAGCCGACGACAGGGGTTAATATCACCCCCTGATATGTAAAAGGTCCGTAGGGACTACTGCCTGTCGCGTAGCACAAAAGGTGGGTGTCGCCAGTAGAATAGGAAAAATAGTATTTGCCGCCGTATTTGTGCATCCACGAAGCCTCAAAAAAACGGCGTTTGTTATCGCCCTGCGTAAGCGGTTTGCCGTCTTTATCAAGGATAACCACAGGACGCGGCTCCTCGGCAAACTGAAGCATATCCGCGCTTAATTTTACTACGCGCGCCGTAATTGCAGGCTCGTTATCCGCAGGAAAAGTAGCGGCTTCAAGCGCCTTGTTGTCGCGGTAACGCTGAAGCTGTCCGCCCCAAATTCCGCCGAAATACATATAATAATTGCCGTTTTCTTCAAAAACGCAGGGGTCTATGCTGTAACTTCCGCGAATCGGGTCGTTTTGAGGAATAAAGGGACCTTCCGGCTTATCCGAGACTGCTACGCCGATACGGAAAATATCGGTTTTATCTTTTAACGGGAAATACAGGTAATACTTGCCGTTTTTATGAGCGACATCACTGTCCCAAAGCTGTCTGCCCGCCCATGGAATATCCTTTACGTCCAGAACTACGCCGTGATCCTTCACTTCGCCTTTTTCAATATCGTCCATAGAAAAGACATGATAGTCTTTCATATTGAAGTGATCGCCGTTGTCATTTTCAGGGACATCGCTTTCCCAGTCATGGGAAGGATAAATATAAACCCTGCCGTTAAAAACATGAACCGCCGGGTCTGCCATATAATCGCCCGGAACCAAATACCGCATCTGCATATATATAAAATACCAGAAAAACCGAATTTCCGCAAGTATCGTCTTTTCCGAAATCTTGCATAAAAATCACATGGGCAGGGGAATGGGAGCAGGGAGTAGGATTGTTGTTAAAAAGCATTGCGTGTTGTTTTCACGCTTATATTACAAACACAAATCTACTCTTCACACCCTATTTCCCATAAACTACTCCCAATCCCTGCAATTCCCTAGTGTTGAACTGTTTTAATTAAAAAAGTATATTTATAATGGAATGAAATCAATTGAACTTGAAAAGTCCTACGATCCTAAAACTTTCGAGGACCGTATATACGCCCTTTGGAAAAACTCAGGCGCTTTTGAACCTAAAGCCGGAAAAAACGGCGAAGAGGCTTTTACCGTAGTAATTCCGCCGCCGAATGTTACGGGCGTTCTTCACGCGGGACACGGTCTTAACAACAGTCTTCAGGACATAATAATCCGCTTCCACCGCATGAGGGGCGTTCCCACTCTTTGGGTTCCCGGCACGGATCACGCCGGAATCGCAACTCAGAATGTTGTTGAGCGCAAACTCAAAGAGCAGGGAAAAAGCAGACGCGAACTTGGCAGGGAAAAATTCATTGAAGAAACATGGAAGGTAAAAAACGAACATCACGCCGTCATCACAAAACAACTTGAAAAAATAGGCGCGAGCTTAGACTGGAAACGCGAACGTTTTACAATGGACGAAGGTCTTTCAAAAGCGGTGCGGGAAGTTTTTGTTACACTTTACGAGCGCGATCTTCTTTACAAGGGGAATTACCTTGTAAACTGGTGTACTTCCTGCGGAACCGCGCTTGCAGACGACGAAGTAGATCATGAAGAAACCAAAGGAAAAATGTACCACCTGCGGTATTTTTTTACGGAAAACAAAGAAAAATATATTGAAATTGCCACGACGCGCCCCGAAACATTGTTAGGCGACACCGCAGTGGCCGTCCACCCGGAAGACGAGCGCTACTGCAGTCTGAAAGGAAAAACGCTTCGTCTGCCTTTAACCGAAAGGGACATTCCGCTTATTTTTGACGCTTATGTCGAACGCGCCTTTGGTACTGGAGCGTTAAAAGTAACGCCCGCACACGACCCGAACGACTGGGAACTTGCGAAACGGCACAATCTCGCGGTGATTAATATTCTCAATCCCGATGGAACGCTTAACAGCGAAGTCCCGGAAAAATACAGAGGTCTTTCCGTATCAAAGGCAAGGAATATTGTAATTGAAGATTTAAAAGCAGGCGGCTGGTATGTAAAGGAAGAGCCTCTTAATCATTCTGTCGGACATTGTTACCGCTGTCATACGGTAATAGAGCCGTTTCTTTCAGAGCAGTGGTTTGTACGCATGAAGCCATTAGCCGAAAAAGCCCTCGCCTGCTGGCGTAAAGGCGAAATTATTTTTTATCCCAAAAAATGGGAAAACACCTATAAACACTGGATGGAAAACATACGCGACTGGTGCGTCAGCAGGCAACTGTGGTGGGGGCATAGAATCCCCGCGTGGACATGCGCAGACTGCGGCAAACTGACAGTTTCGCGTAACGACATAGACGCTTGCCCACACTGCAAGAGCAAAAATATCGAGCGGGACCCGGACGTACTTGACACGTGGTTTTCAAGCTGGCTATGGCCATTCAGCACGCTGGGCTGGCAGAAAGCAGGCGGCAATACTCCCGATCTTCAAAAATTCTACCCGACAACTGCGCTTATTACCGCATACGACATAATTTTCTTCTGGGTCGCAAGAATGATCATGGCAGGACTGGAGTTCACGGGCAAAGCGCCTTTCCGCGATATTTACATTCATGGTCTTGTGCGCGACAAGCAGGGGCGCAAGATGAGCAAATCGCTCGGCAACGGACTTGATCCGCTTGAGCTTGTGGACGAGTTCGGCGCTGACGCGATGAAGTTTACCCTCGCGTTCATGTGCGCTCAGGGGCAGGATGTGCTTGTCGACAAAGACTCGTTTAAAATGGGAACAAAGTTTGCCAACAAGATATGGAACGCGAGCAGATATATATTGATGAATCTTGAAGGGCGCGCGCTTGTTAAAAACCCGCAAGTTTCACAGGCGGACAAGTGGATTTATTCGCGGCTTAACGGCGCGGCAAAATCCATGAGAGAGGCGTTTTTTTCCTACCGTTATAATGACGCGGCTCAAACGGCATACGAGTTTTTTTGGAATGACTTTTGCGACTGGTACGTGGAAGCGACAAAACTTTCCACAAAGGGCGGAGACGAGGCGGAAAAAGACCGTTCAACCACAATTCTGCTAGACGTGCTGGAAAAATCACTGCGTCTGCTCCACCCGCTTTTACCTTTTGTAACTGAAGAAATTTACCAGAAATTACCGCGCGCGGAAGGAGCGTCCGCCTTACTCATCAACGCCGAATATCCCGGTTACGATGAAAAGCAAAATAATACGGCGCAGGAGAAAAATTTTGCAAGCATGCAGTCGCTTGTGGGCATGGTACGCACCCTGCGAAGCGAATGCGGCATAACGCCGGAAAAGAAACTGCGCGCTCTTGTGCGCACGGGCGAACATACGGAAACTTTTATTCAGAACGAGGGACTGATTAAACTGCTGGCAGGAATCGGCGATTTACAGATTGAAGAGGCAAAGGAAGACAGACCGTCCGGCTCTATAGGCATGGCGGGACCGGGTTTTGAAATTTTTATCTTTGTCGCCGAAGCCGTTGACACTCAGGCGTTAAAGAAAAAACTTTCGGGCGATCTTGAAAGAGACTTAAAATACATCGAAGGGTTACGCGCAAAACTAGCCAATGAGCAGTTTGTCAAAAACGCGCCGCCTTCGCTTGTGGACGAACAAAAAAGCAAACTGGAAGAAACAATCAAGCGCACCGAAAAACTCGGCAATTATCTGAAGGACCTGTAAAATGACAACAGAACAAATGTTACACATGAGCGGTATTCAGCTTTCACCTTACATACAGGCCGCCACTCTGCTTATCGGAAAATCGCGCGAAGGCGGAGGAAATATGTTCCGTCATCAACTTGACACAATGGCTATCCTTATCGATTACGGATATATCGATTCTGTTCTTTTAAAAGCGTCGCTGGTTCACGATTTAATTGAAGACGTACCCGACTTAAATCATAATATTCTGCTCTCTATTGATTTTGAAAGCCACGCCGTTTATCATTTAGTGCAGGAAGTTTCCCGCCGGCAAGACGAAACCAAGGCGAATTTTCTTATGCGTATAAGAGAAACAGGCACTCAAAACGCAAAAATTCTTAAAGTGGCGGATCGTATCGCCAACATGATTTCGCTGGGCTTTGTAAATAATCTTGATTTTGTAGAACGTTACATCAACGAAACGGCGGAATATATGCTTCCGATAGCGAAAGACGTCAGCCAGTATATGACGCAGGAACTTTCGGATTTGATAGAATCGCGAAAAAAATACCTGAAAGGGTTCCGCAATCAGCTTGAAACTATAAAAATTATCAAATAAAATTAATGCAACAGCCGGAACTTCTTCTGCCAAAAATAAAATCTCCGCAAGATTTAAAAAAATTAAAATTATACGAACTTAACAGGCTCGCAAGAGAAATAAGGGAGCGTATCGTTTCGGCCGTCTCAAGTAACGGCGGGCATCTTGCATCTAATTTGGGCGCGGTAGAACTGACTATCGCCCTGCACCGTGTCTTTAACTCGCCGCAGGATAAAATTGTCTGGGACGTAGGACACCAGTGTTATGCGCATAAACTTCTTACCGGCAGGTTTGATGAGTTTTCGTCCTTGCGCAAATACGGCGGGCTTGCGGGTTTTCCGAAAAGCAGTGAAAGCCCGCACGACGCTTTTAACACGGGGCATGCCTCTACTTCCATTTCCGCCGCGCTTGGTCTGCTTGCGGCGGAGCGTATACTAGGCGGCAACGGGTACGCGATTGCCGTTATCGGAGACGGGGCGCTCACGGGCGGACTCGCCTACGAAGCGCTGTCCCACGCCGGGCATTTAAAACTTCCGTTAATCGTCGTCCTTAACGACAACAAAATGTCAATAAGCAGGAATGTCGGCGGTCTTTCAAAATATTTAAGCCGTCTTTCCATGAAAGCGAAGTATCAGACATTCCGCAGACACTTTGACGCGATGGTAAAAAAAATTCCTTTTGTGGGAGAAATGTTTTTTGATCTTGTGGTAAGGCTGAAACGCGCGGTAAAAGCGGTGTTTTACATCGACAATTTTTTTGTCGATCTTGGATTTGAGTATGTGGGACCGATCGGCGGGCATAATATCCGCGCGCTGACAAGCGTTCTGGAAGACGTGCAGAGGCTGAACCGCCCCGTCGTGATTCATGTAATCACGCAAAAGGGAAAAGGTTACGGTTACGCGGAAGACGAGCCTGACAGTTATCACGGTGTAAGCTCTTTTTCCGTAGATGACGGCATCAATTCAGATAAACCGTCAACGGAAAATTCAGACGGTAAAAAAACTTTTACACAGGCGTTTTCCGGCATAATACTGGAAACAGCGCGCAGGGACAAACGCATAACAGCCGTTACCGCCGCAATGCAGACAGGAACTGGTCTTACTCATTTTAAAACTGCCTTTCCCGATCGTTTTTTCGATACCGGCATTGCTGAAGAACACGCGGTTACTTTCGCTTCGGGTCTCGCCGCGCGCGGACTGCGACCAGTCGTCGCAATTTATTCAACCTTTATCCAGAGATCGGTAGATCAGGTAATACATGACTCCGCCCTTCAAAATCTTCCCGTTATTTTCGCGCTGGACAGAGCCGGTTTTGTCGGCGCGGACGGGGAAACTCATCAGGGGTTATTCGACATTTCGCTTTTCCGCAGTTCGCCTAATATGACGATTCTAGCCCCCGCAAGCGAAAACGAAATGCGCCTTATGATGAACTGGGCGCTTTCAAAAAACGAAGGACCTGTTATTATCCGCTACCCAAAAGCGTACTGCCCCGCAGAATGTCCCGCTTTCTCGCAACTTGTGGAAAAAGGGCGCGGCGTTTTTCTTTCCGGGCAAAGGAAGGGACGGATTTGCCTTTTATTTACGGGAAGCCTCTACAAGGAAGCGCTGTCAGCGGAGGAAATTCTTAAACAGCGGGAAATTTCCGCCGGTCTTTACAATCTTCGCTTTCTTAAACCTGTTGACGAAGACTACATAGCAAGTTTACTGAATGAATACGAACTTGCTGTATTTATCGAAGAGGGAATAAAAGAGGGAGGCTTCGGCGAATATTTAACTTCACTTGCCCGCCTGCGGAACTGCAAATGCAAAACGGCGATATTGGCCGTAGGAAGCGATTTTTGCGATGGGAACAGGGCGCTTGGAACAAGGGAGGAACTGCTTGCGGAAAACGGACTTGACGGCAAAGGAATAGCGGAAAAGATCGCTCAACTTTGCCATGATTTTTAAAACGGACAAATACTAACCGTGCGGCTTCCGTACTTTCACGAACGGTAATAAGCGATAAGAACAAGTCCGCGTTTTAAATATTCGGTAAAATGGGACACTATTTGAGAATCCACATTTTTTTTAATAATCTTCATTAAGTCCAACAGTTGTTTAGTTGAGTTAATTTCCTTCTTGCGCTTGACCGCCAATTTAGGCAATAATAACTGGTAGCACTCTAAATTCAACGCTGAAGAAAGTTTGGTAATGGTTTTGTCGCTTACCCATTTACGGCCGCCTTCAATATCATTTATGGTCTGAATGGACAAGCCGGATATTTCGGCAAATTTTTCCTGCGATAACCCCAATTTTTTACGTTGCTCCTTGAGGTTGCTAGCTAAAATGGAACGGATTTCAGAAGGGGTATTATTCATCATATACTATAGTAAATAGTAACCAAATATTAACAAGTTACTTGTAATAACTTATATTATATGTTACTATCAGCGGATAAAACATTAATAGAGTTATTTAAAAACTTCAGTTTTTGAATAAGCCTAATATTTGGAGGGAAAAATGAGCAAAGATAATAATTTACGTAAAAACATTCTTTTAGTTGACGATGATGAAACTCATCTTTCAATAACCGAACTGTCATTAAAAGATGAATATGATATTATTACGGTAAAGTCGGGAGAAGAAGCGTTAGAATTCTTAAGCAAAAGTCAAATAATTCCAGATTTAATACTGCTTGATATTCTAATGCCTATAATGGACGGCTGGATAGTATTTGACAAAATTCAGGATATTGCGAATTTAAAATTCACTCCAATAATGTTTTTCACATCATTAAATGAAGAAAGCGCGAAAGAAAAGGCCTATGAGCTTGGAGCGTTTGATTACATTACAAAACCCTGTGAACGGTCAGTTTTACTTAAAAAAATAAGAGACACATTACAGAAAGCTGAATCACAAAAATCTCATTACAATATATAAAATACCACTATGATGTTGAAACATATCTCTGGCATACTTGTACAGGTTGCCTGCGCAAAAGTCAATGTACCACGTTAAATAGAGCCTATTTCAATGGACTTGTTAAATACCCAGTTGTTTATTGAACAACTCTAATATTTGAGAGGCGGCAGAAGGAAAGGCTGGTTCAGTAGCGTTTTCCCTCCGGCATGCCCACAGACAGGATTTTGGGCATACGCTCATCAATTTTAAGTTTATCTCTTTCAACCTCAATCTATATTGAACTTACCTTTAAATATTCTCACGCAGAGGACGCCAAAGCGCAGAGAGCTATAAATAATGCGTAAGCCAATCGCTGTTTTCATGCTTCTTATTCTAAATTAAAGATAAAAAACATATTGGACTTGTTCGACAACTGCGAACCTTCGGTTCGAGTTGGTTGTCTCATGTCAGCTACGCTGACCAGTCTTGCGGTTTTTCAGGCTATAAGCCTGCGAACGCGGACTTTAGTCCG
>JAITUY010000227.1 GCA_031286095.1 Treponema sp.
ACAAGTCTTGCGGTTTTTCAGGCTATAAGCCTGCGAACGCGGACTTTAGTCCGAAAGTTCGACAAAACCGCGTTTTTTATATGAAGTTGTTCAGAAACTGAAGTTTCCAAACAACTCTAATATATCTTATTCAACGAAAATCTATCGTACAAAACCTTTGCGCCTCTGCGAGAGGTTTTTCTTCCGTATCTCTCCCTGCAAAAGGCTTTTAAGAGCTTTATTCCATGTTTTCGTTCAGACAGGCGGCGGCTTCTTTCCACACAAGCTGATCTTGTTCGCTTAGGGCGGCGAATTCTTTTTGTCTGCCGTAGGCGGAAAGTTCAATAAATTTATCAAGGCGCGTCATAAGTTCTTTAAATTTTTCTTCCTGAAACTGTTTTAGCCACGCGGGAACGCTTTTAAAACCTTTTGCGGAAATCAGTTTTGCGTAATGGGGAGCGCACAAGCCGTCCGACGCCGTAAAAAAGTCGCGCAGTTCCCTTTCTTCGACAGAGTTACCGCCGGAATTGTTAAGAAAATCCAGATATTCATTTTCAATATTTTCGCGCTCAATACAAACAGGACAGCGTTTCTTTGGCCGCCACGGTTTTTTATACTTGAAACAGTCCAGACGGTCTTCCAGAATATCCCTGCTGAGAATCGCTACGGCAAGACCATCCCGAAAAGAAACAAGGTTTCTTGAGTGAAAAGAGCAGAACCCGCCCGCCGCGCGGAACATGGCGCGGAATCCGCGGTCTGCGACATGCTCAAACAAAGTGTTGTCAATGTACTTGTACGCGCGGTCGCTTATAATGCGGCAAAGGGGGCAACCGGGCTTTTCCGACGCCTTTTGAAGTTCAAAAAAATTGATGTGTTTTTCTATCGCCATTTAAGCCCTATTCCCTTTTTCCTGTATGTAAACAAGTTTGCAACAAACTTGCTCCAAGCGCGATGCCCCCAAGAAAGTGAATATGCAGATGATCAACAGTCTGCCCGCCGTCGCTTTTCGCGTTAATTATAAAACGCCCGCCTTTTTCCTCACACCCCTGCTGTTTCGCAAGTTCCTGCGCCTTAAACATAAGCCTGCCTACTAACGCCGAATCTTCCGCTGACAAGTCCATCAGGCTTTTTATATGCTTCTTCGGAATAACAAGAAAATGAACCGGCGTCACGGGGTTTATGTCTAAAAAGGCAAGTATTTCATCGTCTTCGTAGATTTTCTTAGAAGGAAGCTGACCCGCTATTATTTTACAAAAAATACAGTCGCTCATAGGTTCATTATAGCATTCTCCACAGCCTCAAGAAAACCCCTGCTGGATTCCGTAGCGCCGGAAATAGCGTCTATATCCGTAGTGTTGTACAGAATTACCATGTCGATTAATTCTTCCATAGCGGCTCCTCCGACAAAAATATCCTCTTCAGAATCGACAATAACAATATCTGTTATACAGCCTTCGGTAACGCGCACTTGCACCCGGATAGTCCCACGGTAACCTTGGGCAGTTCCCTCGTAGACATCAGTGGAATTATCCCTGACGCCGCTAATCACCGCACAGCCGGAAACAACAGCAAAAATGACCATAACCAATAAAATGTCTTTCATAAAAACCTCCTACAATATATACGGTGCGTCCGTGAAATTTGCTTTACTTTTATTTGTGAATTGGACTTGTTCGGAAAACTGAAGTTTCCGAACAACTCTATTATAAAAAAATCAGTTTTAAACAAGTGGACTTTTTAAATACCCCGTTGGTTTATTGAAAAAAATTGAAAATTACGATATATTTTATAAAAATCGCAGTTTTGCTGACCGTAGGCCGAAAAACTGCAGGACTGGTCAGCGTAGCTGACCATGAGACGACCAACTCGAACCGAAAATTCGTAGTTGGCGAACAAGTCCAATGTTAAAAACTGATAAATAAGGAGTACAAAAATGAAAAAATTGTTCTATGTTTTGCTTGTTTTTATTATGGCGATTCCTGTTTCTGCGCAAAAAAAAACTAACTTTAAGGTTACTGGTCATGCTCCAACAATTACGGGCGGAACTGGCGCGGCTGATTATAACAAGGCAATAGAAAATGTTTTTGGCGATGTTTTACAAGAAATAAACAACCAGCTTAATGAGATTAAATTTGGAAATCCGGAAATGCTTCTTCAAGCAATGGGAGACGCGTCTGTTTACGCAAGTCATGGAGCGACAACACGGGGTTATGGCGGATATAAAGTTTTTTCCGCAACTGTAGGACCTATGTTTGGAGTCCAGCTTCCCGCAGGGATTACTTCGATAATAAACGATATGGGAAACCTTTCTGATTCCTTGAAAGAAGAAGGCGATGTTAAGCTTGGTATCAACCCCAATGTACTTAATGCTCAATTTGGATTGAATATGGGCGTTTTTAAAATAGACAATTTGTACCTGGGATTGCGAATAGGTTATTTCAATCTGCCGGATTTAGAAGGTCTTAATTTCAACAGTTTTACGTTGGGAATAATGGTAAATTACCAGATAGTCCCTTCCATAAGCCTTGCCGGTCTTGTTGCATGGAGGGGAGTCAGTCTGGGAAGCGGATTTATATACAATAACAGTAAAATAGGTTTCACCGCGCCGCTGGGCAATGATATTAAGCAAGATATTGCAACCGGAGGATATATTTATATGAAACCAGAGGCCTCCCTAAACTTAAACGTAAATACTTTTACTATCCCGCTGGAAGCTATTACATCAATTAAATTGTTAATTTTTAACATTCCTTTTGGGGTAGGGGCGGACCTTGCATTTGGGAAAACATCTTTGGGCTTTGGAGTAAATTCTGATATAGAGTTAAAAGACCTTCCTTCCGGTTATAAAGACAATAAAGACGGGGATATTTATATCGATGCCCAAGCAAGTAATATTCCATCAATTTTCAATTTTAAAATTATGACAGGCTTCGGTTTTTCTATGGGACCTGTAATCATTGATATTCCGTTCACTTATTACCCTGCGAGCGGCTATAACATTGGCATTACAATTGGCGCGGTTTTCTGACCTGACCGCAAAAATCTAAAAGAGCCTCTAAAAACTTTAGTTTTTGGAGGCTCTTTTAATTAAAACAATGGACTTGTTCGACAACTGCGAACCTTCGGTTCGAGTTGGTTGTCTCACAGTCTTGCGGTTTTTCAGGCTATAAGCCTGCGAACGCGGACTTTAGTCCGAAAGTTCGACAAAACCG
>JAITUY010000253.1 GCA_031286095.1 Treponema sp.
GGCAGGGGTTAATGAATGGCGTTATGGCGGTCTGTTCTATGGGCAGCTTTGATTTTTTGCTTCAACGCCTCTTGCAGGACCGCAGAAAAATTTATATTTTCCCGTTCCGCCAATGCCGCCAAATTTGACGGTATTGTCAAATTTTTCTTTACGACTTTTTTGTCAAAGAAACGTTTATAGAAGTCCGTATCACAATTAACATATTGCGCAAACTCGTTATTGGCGCATTTAATATCTCTGATTGAACTTACTTTCGGCAGCGGTAAATTTTCTTTTTCCATATCATATAACGTCATACACAGGACGTCGCTTGCCATTTCAAGCGCGTTTGCCATGCCCTCCCCGGAGGTAAAACAAGCATGATTTTTAATATTTTCAAAATCGGGAAAGTTAACGGAATATAATCCATTACCCTCGTCCGTAAATATTGCCGGATAAACATATTTCATAAATTACCCCCTTATTTTAATACCGGATTGTTTTTCAATTGCTTTCAGCGTTCCGTTGGCTACTTCCTGTCCGTCATGCCGCCCAACCGGGAAATCCTGCTTTGTAATCGGGCTATACCATTTCTCATGCCCCTTGTATTCGCCCACACGTTTACAGTTATTCGCTTTAAGCAACTTTTTCAGCTCAATGTATTTCACATTGTAATTATACGCATATTATACGTATATGTCAAGTGTGGCTGCCGCTTTTGGCGCGCTTTGTTGTTGCGTTTAATGTAAGGATAAGGTAAAATTTCGATGAAAGAACAAAAATGAAAGCGATGAAACGTAAAATAGGTATCCTAATGATTATAGCGTCAGTAATGGCGCTGTTTGCGTCGTGTTTCTTACTGGAAAATTATGACGATGAAAATGACTTTATTATTGCCGTACATGTCAATACAATAGAAATTACGGGTTATAGGGGAACAAAAACAGACATCAACATTCCGCCGCGGATACAAAAAATGCCTGTTACCGCTATTGGCAAAAGAGCATTTGCCGAGAAAAAACTTACCGGCGTAAAAATTCCCAAAGGAGTGAAGTATATATGGAATAGGGCATTTTGGGGCAACAAAATAGAACATATTATCATTCCGGAAACCGTTACTAAAATTGAATACGGCGCGTTTGCTTATAATAAAATAAAGGAAATAGTTCTGCCGTCTGGTATTACCGAAATTGGATATGAAATGTTTAAGAATAACGAACTAACCGGCATAACGATACCGGAAAGCGTTACAACCATTGGGGAGAGCGCTTTTGAAAATAACAGATTTACCGAAATAGTAATTCCCGTGAATGTAACTTCAATAGGCAGTAACGCATTTGGTTCTGACAACCCTGAAAACAATGATCGTAACAACATTACAAAGATTACAATTGGCGATAGTGTGGAACTAGATAAATATGCTATCAAAAATCAATTTTCCCAGTTCTATAAAACGGCGGTCAGGGAAAAGGGAGGGACATATATTTACAGCGATGACTATTGGCAGCCGGTAGATAAAACCATTCCCGTTTACAGATTTTTGCCCGGGTACGGCTGGAAGTCTCCCGATATTACATTTTTGCTGGATATGCCGGACTTGGAAGAAGTCGATTTGGGCAGTAACGATTTGTTAACAGATATTACTCCATTGGCGGGACTGACAAAAATAGAACGTCTTTATATATATGATTGCCCGAAAATAGAAAATATAAAGCCCCTTTCGTCATTGGTTAATTTGGAATACCTTTTTCTTACGCACAATGATAATTACGATTATAACGTTCTTGCCCCTTTACCGAATCTGGATCATTTTAGTCTATTCTGCTATTATCCAGTGGAATTAGACCTGGGTTCTGTAGGACGGCTGCATTATTTAAGATCTTTGCGATTTGGCAATACAAATATATTTAAACGTATAAAAACAAAAAATATTAATGAATTACACAATTTGTCAAATCTTGAAAAGCTGGAGATCTTAGGGGTAACTGATTTGGATCTTTTATGGATTTTTGGGCTTCATGATCTTATTGAATTGACGCTTGATAATTGTACCGTTAAAGACCTAATCCCGTTGGCAAACCTGCCTAATCTGGTTGAAGTTCATTTGGAAGGGTGTAATATAAAGGACATTACGCCCCTTTTACGCAGTAACTCCATCAAACATGTAGTGGTGTTTAATGACATAAAAGGGGGCATTAGCGATAATACCCGCTCCCTGTTTAAGCAAAAAGGCATTGAGCTTGATATTTTTTAGGGATGTGTGGTAATGCGGAATTGATAAAATAATTAGGGTCTGCTTGACGATAATGGGCGTTCTTGCTAGAATAATTAAGAGGGAAGGATAAAACAATGGATACAATTGATATTAAGCAGCAAGCAATAGTATTTGAAAAGGCAAGAAACAACCTGCTGGCAGTAATTGCCTTTACCGCGATAAATTTAATTTTAACAGCCTTTAATGCCAATATTAATTTTTTGTTTTCCGCATCATTGCCGCAGTTTGTTCTTCAGTTAGGCAAAAGTCTTGAAGATGAAACGGGTATGCAAATTTATATGATCGTCGCGCTTGTTATCGCGGTTATTATAATTGTCCCCTATCTTGTCTTTTGGCTTCTTGCAAGGCGTGTGCGGGGCTTAATTTTAGCGGCATTAATTTATTTTGGCATTGATAGTCTGGTGCTTTTAGACCTTATTATAGAATCTACAAACACGGAATTTGACTTTTCGGTTTTGCTGGAAATTATTTTTCACGGATGGATTTTATATTATCTGATTAACGGCGTAAGAGCCTGGAGTAAAATGCGCGGTGTTAATACGGATGATTTTAAGGCTGTTCTGCATGAATTAAAATTCCCAAACATAAATTCAAACATGCCGAATGTGTCCGATAAACCGCCGCAGGAAGAGTAAATCCCCATGAGCTTGAAATATCCGGTTCTTTTGATACATGGATGCGGGTTTAAGGATAAAACATTTGGTATAAATTATTGGGGACGTATTCCTGAACAGATGAAAAAAAACGGCGTAGAAGTGTACTACGGCGGCACAGATGCATGGGGAGCCATTGAAGGCAACGCTCAAAAAATAAAAGAAAGAATTGAAAATATAATTAGAGAACATCGCGTAGAAAAATTTAATATAATAGCGCATTCAAGGGGAGGGCTTGAGGCCAGATATGTGATAAGTTCCCTGCGGTTATCCCATGCGATTGCGTCATTGACAACAATATCGACGCCTCACAGGGGCGTAAGGGCCATGAATATCGCTTTATATATACACGCTGGATTGTATAAATTTGTATCTTTTTTTATAAACTTATGGTTTAAAATACTGGGGGATAAAAATCCTGATTTTTATAAAAGCAGCAGACAATTATCAGAGCGGGTTTGCGCAGAATTTAATAAAATAAACGGCGATGACAAATCGGTATATTATCAAAGTTACGCGGCAAAAATGAAATACTTTTTCAGTGATTTATTGTTTTTATTTTTAAACCCGTTTTTAAAAATTACCGATGGGGAAAATGACGGCTTATGCCCTGTTGAATCCGCGAAATGGGGTGATTTTAGGGGAACCGTCACAACCGGTGGAAAATTCGGAATATCACATTCCGGTATAGTTGACGCATACAGGGTAAAATATAAAGGGGTTGATATACCAAAACTCTATTTATCAATTTTGGAAGATTTGGGAAAAAAAGGCTGTTAGAGTTTGTTCAAAGGAGGGGAGCAAATGAAAATGACTATGCGCTGGTTCGGAACCGGCTACGATCCTGTAACGCTTGATAAACTGCGGCAAGTACCCGGACTGGACGGCATAATTACCACCCTGTACGGAGTCCCGCCCGGCGAGGCGTGGAAAAAAGAACAATTTAACGCGCTTAAAAAAGAAGTGGAAGACGCGGGGTTTTCCATTGCCGGCATTGAAAGCGTCGGCATTCATGATTCGATAAAAACCGCGGGCAAAGACAGGGACAGATACATAGAAAACTACATCGCCACCCTTGCAATGTTAGGTGAAGAAGGCGTCGATCTGGTCTGCTATAATTTCATGGCTGTTTTTGACTGGACAAGAACGAATCTCGCCAAGCCCCGCGGCGACGGCTCCACGGTGATGTCCTATGAACAGGATGTTATAGACAAAATCGATCCCGCGAATATGTTTGCCCGCATGGACGGAAAGTCAGGCGGTTATCTTCTGCCCGGCTGGGAGCCGGAGCGCATGGCCAGGATTAAAGAGCTTTTTGAGTTGTACGGCGCTGTTGATGAAGAAGCGCTGTTCGCCAACCTTAAATACTTTCTGGAAGCCGTAATGCCCGTATGCGAAAAATACGGGATAAAAATGGCCATGCACCCGGACGATCCGGCATGGCCTGTTTTCGGGCTGCCCCGTATCATGGCCGGCAAAGAACAGCTATTGCGCCTTGTTAAAATGGTAGACAACCCCTGCAACGGCGTAACCGTCTGCACGGGCAGCCTCGGCAGCAATCCCGCCAACGATATTCCCGATATAATCCGCGCTCTGAAGGGCAGAGTTCATTTTGCCCACGTCCGCAATGTCCGGCACAACAGCCCCGGCGATTTTGAGGAATCCGCCCATCTTTCCCGCGACGGATCCCTGGACATGTACGCGATAATGAAATCCCTGTACGATATTGGCTTTGAAGGGCCTGTCCGCCCCGACCACGGCAGAACCGTCTGGAACGAGGTTTGCATACCCGGTTACGGGTTATACGACAGGGCGATGGGCCTCTGCTACATTAGCGGGCTGTTGGAAGCGGTACAAAACACGGAAATCCATTTTCAAGAGTAAAAGAAAATCGGTAGAAGAGCCTTTTTGCCGGATTGCTGCTTTGTTTTGGCAACCACCACTTGAACGACTACGAATTTTTGTAGAAATTTTTGTAGAAAATTTCCATTATTTGTGGTATTATACAGTATCTTTTAAAATACTAACGGATAAGGGGACGCTGACACCCTTATCACAAACGATGGTAAAGGAAGGAATACATGTTCG
>JAITUY010000149.1 GCA_031286095.1 Treponema sp.
AGTCTTGCGGTTTTTCAGGCTATAAGCCTGCGAACGCGGACTTTAGTCCGAAAGTTCGACAAAACCGCGTTTTTTATATGAAGTTGTTCAAAAACTGAAGTTTCCGAACAACTCTATTATGTTTTTACTACCATCAAGTACAACGCTAATTTCTCCGCTGTTTTCCATATTATTGCCTACCACTACGTTGTTTAGCCCGGAAACATAGAAACTGCGAACTCCATTTTGGGGAAGAACATCGGGACAGGCTATATTGTCTGTTACCTTGTCGGTTTTGCCCGATATGCAGGTTGTGTAAGTTAAATCATATACCCAAGTAATATCACCTGTTTCCGCGTCTATCTCTCTTACCACATATCGCGTAACATCAACGCCATGTGTTTCATCTGCCCTGATTGTCGCAAAATCGTTTACAGTTATTCCCGATGGATATTCGCTTGTATTCGCAGGCAGTAACGCGCCAGCGTAATGCCTTAGATTTTCAATACTGTTAATCTTTGCGCTTAACGCCTGTAATACTTGATCCGCTTCTCGCCTTTTCAGTTCTTCTGTAGCAACCGCCTTATGTGCGTCATAAATCCCTTGTTCGATGTGGTTCATGTTTTCGGCAGAAAAAGGCGTCCACAGTTCGCTGACGGAATCTGGAGTGTTGGTTAAAATGACCGTATCCCCGACCTTTCGCTTTCTGTAAATCTATTCAGCGCGACTCCTTGCCAGGCTTTCCATTCAATTTTCTCGTACATAGGGCTGTTTTACAACACACGAAAGGAAGTCAGTCTAAAGGGGATAAAAGCGGAAAAACGCCGCCCTATTGTTAAAAACTATAACGTAGGTTATACTGGACTTATGGAGATAAAAAAGTGGGCTTTTTTTGCGGTCATTATTACCTGCGAGTTTATTTTTTGCTGTGATTCTGAAGAACAAAAACCAGGAATATCAACAATAAAGAATATATCTACAAATTTTGATGTTACTTACAGATTCAAAGATGATTTTGAGTATACCACTGTCAAAAATAGCGAAAGTACATTTGAACGGTCTCTTTATGATTATATAAAGTCCTATGAGCCTTCAAAACGCGTTTTACTGAAAACCGAATATCCCCATAAGAATGACATTATCTATACCTTTAATGAAAGAAATAGCTATACTGTTAAAGTTAATAATGCCACAGGGGAAAATGTAACTTTGAGCGCCGATGGGTGGATGGACATTATGACCGATATAACAAATGGTAATGCGGATGACGATAATCACACCGGAAAATTTATACTGATAAACCTGATTTTACCGTTACTACTGCAAGTGGATTCCCTGCTGAAATTGCTCATAACTTTAATAACTATACATTTATGGTAGTAATTAAATGGGAGAATTAATTTTAACTAATTCTGCGCGCAAGAATAAAACCAGTAGAAACATCTGTACTAGCGTTAACATGTGAATGATCCCCAGAAGATATCCATGTTCATGGTAATTTTTTATTGGTTTTGCCATTTATAGAATGATCATAATACTGATATCCTGAACTAGATACAACATGATAAACATCAACTTTTGTGTTAATAGCAACAAGTGTATTAACGCCCGCCAAAATTATACTCCCAACAGGATAATTTATGTCATTTGGCTCATCGTTATAAAGTGAACTTATCGGATGATTTTTTGCGTATCCTGTTATAGGAACATCGTTTAATGTTCCTTCTGCTGTTAGGTTTATAGTTGTAATATTCTTGATATAACCGCTGTTTGCCTCAATATGCCCTCTTATAGTTGCATTATTTAATACTGCTTCACCATTACTTTTTAAAATGAAATCCCTTTTCCCATTATTTATGGTTTCACTTTGAATTACCCCTCCTTTTTTCAAAGTAATCACTTGTGCAGATAATTCCTCAATAAATGCCTGTTGTACAACAGCGTGTATCAGTTTTTCATTACTGGCTCATAACGTATGCGGAATTCCGGCATGGCGTTCAAGGTGTGGTAATAATTGATTCGCCAATCCTCTCCCTGACTTGGGTCGTTTGTTCCGCTTGCGGGCGGCGCAAACAGACTGAATTCCAGCCGTTGTTTTCCGTTCAGCCGGTTTTTAAAAAATGCGGGCGCAAGGTCTACGCTTTTAACGCCGGGCTTTTTATAAAACCACTTGCCATTTATTTCCATCATTGCGTTTAATTTTTCTGCGTCATCGTTATTGTTAAACACAACTTCGCAGAAAACGGGATTGTCCTCAAAATCAATAGGAATGATTATGCCATCCGAGTCTTCGCTTGAACCCCAGCGTAATTTAGCGGGAAAGGTAATTTTTTCGCCTTGTTCCATTTTGGGAGTATAATAACTGTCAGCCATAATTTTCTTATAATCTTCCAAAATGGGCTGAGCAACACCCACATCGGGGTTGTTGGGGTTTTCAATTTCAAGCCCCAGCCTTCCCCTGTCTCTGAACTGGTAAAAAGTAATGCCTGTAACATCGGGCGCTTCTTTTGGCACACGGTTGTAAAAATCAACCAGTTGTTCTGCCTGCTCATACGGGCCGTTTACGTCGCCGTCCGCGTTAATCTCGGATAAAACAAACGGCTTTGGTTTCCCGTTACGCGCCACAAAACGCTCAAAGTCGAAACGCAACCCTTCAAGTATATTTTTATTTGACGAACGCTTGTGGCTTTTCCCGCCAGATTCGGCAATGTCAAACGGCCATCCCCAGTGAAGCGAAAGGTATGTGTCCGAAGACCAGATATCTGCCTCCGTTATGGCTGTGGCAAACTCATCCTCGTAATCCAGTTTTCCGCTTTCGTTTTTGAGAGCGCCGCCAATACATAAAATGGTACTGATATGAGGAGCGTGTTGCTTGACAATTTTATGAAAGCGGACATAAAAATCAGCCACCTGCCGATACGTGTAACGTTTGTTAAATGCAAACCAAGTTCCTGTAGCCTCGTGATTAATCCTCAACATAAGCCTGCCAAAGGGAATTAAATCTTTTGCAATTTGAACAAGGTGTTCATCACTCACCGCGCAGTCTACTGTCAATGTAAGAATAACATCCTGACCGTGTTGGCGCACATCGCGCATCGACGCAAACGGTTCTCCATTGGTGTTACCGCCAATGCCGCCATGATAGGGAAAGTAGTCATCATAGGCGTAATCCCACGCAAAACCCGCCTTGCCCGGTTCCACAAGCGTACTTGCGCGCGCGGGCCACCCTTTGTCCAGTGGATAATAGCAGTACATAAGATTTATTCCACGATGAGGCCTGTCCAAAACATTTAGTATATAATCCTGATTTACATACTCCCCTCTTTCGCTTCCGTCTCCCAAATCCAGCGCGCATTTCGCCTGACCTATATGCAGTTTGTATGCAATCATTGACGGTTTTCTCCTTTGTTATATAATTTTTGTCTAGTATTTTAACAGAAAAATTATTCTTTTGAAAACTCCAAATCCGGCAAAATAATTTTTATTTCTTTTTTTGTGTCTTTCTCCTGCCAAAAAACGATATGTCTGACGATTGCCCTTGCCGGAGAATAACCTTTTTTTCTTAACTCATTTATCTGTTCGCAAAATTTTGATGAAAATTTCAATACTTGCGTATTATTCGAGGAACAACCCGTTTCACAAATTGACAGTTCTTTACCGCTTACAAGAGAATTTATTTCTTTTTGTTTATAAGCAAAAAAATCTAAATAAACATCACTGTGAGAAAGTTGTAAACTAATTTGCTTAGGAATAGGATAATTGCCGTTGTCAGTTGTTCTTTCAATATTGTCAACATTAATTTTGTCAAAATAACTGCCATTATATAAAATGTGCAGGTTTTGTTTTGCTCTCGTTATGGCAACATAAATCCCTCTTTTTATTTCTTCAACTTTTTTTGGATTATCCCAGTTAGGAAAATGGCTGAACGCCAAAAAAACATTGTCAAATTCTCTGCCCTTAGTTTGATGAATCGTTGAAACAAGAATAGAGTCTTTATTTACCGATATAAAATCTTCTAATTTAGATTCGCGCACAAACTGTTTAAAATCACTTTTATACTTTATTCTGTTATTCGTCTCCTCAAAATCCCCGATAAGTTTAAGCGCGTTGGGTAAATTATTGCTGTTTTTATTTTTCTTATTGAGATTATCTTTCGCTTGCCGCCAAATCTCATCAGTTATCACGTAACTATCATTCCTGCTGACATCATCAATGAAATCCCTAAGTTCCACAAGATTATATAAATCGAAATCATCGTTAGTTTGAATTTTTCGGGAATTAATACCGATTTTATTTAACAGACCGACAATGTTTAACGCTTCTTCGTTGGTTCTTACGATAATACAGGTTGAGCCTGACGGGTTAATCTTTTGTATCATGTTTACAACGGGAACTGCTATGTTTTCCGAAATTAATTTGCAAATACCGATTTTGCCGTTTTCATTTTTCTTTGGAATAATTGGAATTGTTTTAAGTCTGTGTGTAATTCCATTAACAAATTGGTTGGCGAATTCCACAATATTGGCGCTACTACGGTAGTTATCAACCAATTCATATTTTTTAGAATCAGGTTCTTTTAAAAGCGATTCAAAATGCGCGGAACTGGAACCTCTCCATTCAAAAATATTTTGATCATCGTCGCCGACGGCAATAATACGCAAATTTTCATTCTTCTCCATTAAGGTTTTAACCAATAAAAATTCAGTCTCGCTCATGTCCTGCGCCTCGTCAATAACCAATACGGTTTTTGTAATTCTTGCCAAATCAACTTCATGACCATTAATTTTTTCAACTGCCTGTTTAATGATGATATCCGATTTTTCTTTATTACCGACTTTTCCAAGAAGATCAAAACAGTAAGAGTGAAATGTCATAATTTGAATAAAATTGGCGGCATTGCCTATTAGTAACATTAAACGTTTTTTGAATTCCGTTGCCGCCGCCCGTGAAAATGTCAGCATAAGCATCTGTTCATGTTTTACATCTTCCATCATGTAAAGCGATGCAAGTTTGTGTGTAAGCAATTTTGTTTTACCGCTGCCGGGACCCGCCGCCACAACTATATATTTCGAGTCCTGATCTTTGATAATATCCAATTGCGCCGAAGATAACTCGCCGAATAATTGGTTAAATTTTTTTGATGTGATATTTCTGTCAATTTCATTTTCTCTATCTTTGAAATATTTATCCAAAAATTCTTTGTAATCCATTTCAAAGTAATCATTCACAAAAACAAGAGCTTCGTTGTAATCATTAATCATGCGGTTTGCGTATTCGCCTACGATATGGATTTGCTGTCGTTTGTTTCTATAAAATTCTTCAAGTTGCGTGTAATGTTCTTTCTTGTATTGCGCCCTATTATCTTTTTCCAGCCGTTCAATCCGCATTGCGTTGTAAATTACCAAAAAACCACCCTCAATTTTCATCGCGCCGATTTTAAGTAAATAAAATAAAGCATCTTCGATTTCATCAATACCTGCTTTTTTGTCAAATAAATTTTGGTTGTATTCATTTTTCAGTTCAAGTATAGAAAAATCAACTTTGGCATCTTCCGTACCCTGTAAATCTGGTATGCTTGAGACCTTTGGAAATAAGTGATCAATGATAAAGTTTGCTATTTCACAGCGTTTATTGCTCTTGGATTGTATTTCCGCCATTGAAAAATACGGTTTAAGCGTTACGTAATTTTTGTTGTCTTCTGGTATTTTTTTAATCAAACGCTTAATTGAATAATAGTTTAGTATTGTGCCAAGCTGATTTATTGACGCGTCTTTATGTTCCGCTTCAAGCGCTTCATTCATTTCTTTAATGTTATAAGTTTTCTCACCGTCATCCAGATACGACAATAAAAAAGTCTCAATATTCCTGTGCGTAGAAAGAATATTTTTTGAGCGGTTTGTCTTTTCGTGTTTTTTAATATACGCGGAAAGGTCTTTTGCGTCAGCAAGAATTTTCTCTTCACGCAAAAGCTCAATAACTCTTATAACATCTTCTTTGACTATGCCAAGCCTGTCTGATATGTAATCGACACGATCTTCACCCTCTTCACTTTTGCCGCGCGTTTTGCTTTTTGCGGAAATTAGGCTATTTATAATGCGAACAGCCTGTTCGCGGGAATCGTTATCAAACCTTGCGGAGCTGTCTATTTTCTTCCGCGCTTCTTCCATATTTTTTGCCAAAATGCTGTCGGCGTAAATTCTTGACATATTCTGCCCGCGCTTGATAAATTTAGACTGCTCTAATGCGTTTATCGCGGTTTTAATACGTGTTTCTATATCATGTACGGAATCGTCCCAACCGGATTCTCTTGCAATTTCAAGCGCGGATTGCGATATAGACTCCCTTGACTTGGTTAATTCTTTTAAACCTTTCCAAACCTGTTGTATCTCTTTCCGTGACAGTTTAGTTTGGTTCAACATAATAAAATGTTTATTTAAATCTTCATCGTCATATAGCACATAACAGTCTGCTTTAATTTTTTCATCACGCCCGGCGCGTCCGGCTTCCTGCACATAGTTTTCAAGCGAATCGGAAATATCATAATGTATAACCATACCGACATCCTTCTTATCCACTCCCATACCAAACGCAGTAGTCGCAACGATGATTTTTATCTCTCCGTTCATAAAGGCGTCTTGATTTGCCGCGCGAATCTGCTTGTCCATTTGTCCGTGATACGGTTTTGCCGGAAGATTGTCCTCTGTAAGTTTTGCCGCAAGCTGTTCAGTTTGTTTTGTACGCGAAACATAAACGATAGTAGGGCTTTTGTTATCTGTTATAAGCTGACGGAGTTTTAAATATTTATTTGCGGTATCTTCTTCGATGAGAATATGATACTTCAAGTTTTCACGCGCCGCGCTTGCCTTAAAAATTTCAAGATTAAGCGACAGTTTTTCCTTAAAATAATTTTTTATATCCTCTATTACTTTTTGTTTTGCCGTTGCCGTAAAACACGAAACGGGAATATGCGTATTTTGTTGTCTGTCTTTTATCTCTTGCAGGTTACGGATAAAATCGCCGATGTACAGATAATCAACCCGAAAATCCTGTCCCCAAGAGGAAAAACAGTGCGCCTCATCAATTACGAATCTGACTACATTTCTTTTTAGCAAAAGTATTTCAATTGAATTTGAACGCAATGATTCGGGAGATATATACAAAATACTTGCAGAACCGTCCTCAACCCGTTCAAAGGCTTTTGCCCTTTCAACAGGGTCAAGCGAACTGTTTATTGTTACCGCTTCAGTAATGTGGTGTTGATTCTCAAGATTATCGGTCTGATCTTTCATAAGGGATTGAAGCGGCGAAATAACCACTGTCAGGCCTTTTTCGTTTACACCTGCCATAAGCGCGGGCAATTGAAACGTGATTGACTTCCCGCCGCCTGTTGGAAATATTGCCAGTATAGATTTATTATCTACCGCCGCTTTTACCGCACTTTTTTGAAGCGGAATTCCGTTGTAACTTCTGAATTCGTCAAAATGGAAAAACCGTTTTAACGCCTTTGTTTCATCTAACGCCTCATTGCAATACGCGCATGATAGACATTTTTGGTTTCGGCTTCGTAAAAAGTGCAAAATATTTTCTACGCGGGGATAATTTCTTAAAACCCAGGGCGGCGTTATGGAATTGTATTGTATAACATCAATTTGGCTAAGTGCAAAACAAAGTTCCACCGGATATTTCTCAGCCAATTTCCCGACAGGCGCGTTTTCACAGATTTTGCCTTTAAAAGTTTCGCTTATTAGCATAGTAATATTTTGATGAGAGTCTTTATAACCAATAAAATTAAAGAAACCATTAAATTCATTATGGCTGTTCAATAAAGCGTAATAAATATTTTTTTGTGGCTCTTCTAAATTGTTAAATGCCGCAATTTCATCATAAAACAAATCTCTGGCTTTTTTAGCATCGTTAAGCGGGTTGTTCAATTCGTCCGTAGTCAGCTTATCGTCTTTTACTAAATGGTGGTACGGTTTTTTAGGAAACAAGAGAGGCGATAAATACAGTGTATCAATAATAGTATATATATTATTCAGACGGTATGTGCCGTCGTGATAAGCCGCATTAAAATGCCGTTTGTCTCCAATTGTGTCATATCCGGTTATTTCTTTTTCAAAATATTTCAAATCGTGGTTGAAAATATTATGACCGCAAATATATTTATTTCCGCGCAAAAAGCTGTAGAAATCCTGTAACGATTTTGAATGAAATTCATTGCCGTTTCCATTGACCGCTCCAATATCCAAAATTTTTTCACCGCTTAAAGCAATTTCGGCGTCAATAAAGACTATTTCGTTTACGTTCAGGTTTTTCTCCTTTTATGGTTGACTATATTTTACTATTTCTTTAAATAAAAAAAGGAGGGCGTACCCTCCTTTTCTCTACGCCTACGGCGTCATTTTGTGACACACCCTTTCGGGGGTCTTGTTAACATACCGACCAATTTTTCGAATAAACTATGTATTTATTATGTTTTATGTTATAATATTTGTCAAGCTGAATTATAAAAAAAATTTTGAAGACAGGCTTATTTTTTACTGTTTTAGGAGTCCCCTATGTGGCGTTTGGCATTAGACCTTGGTACAAATTCAATTGGCTGGACTGCTCTCAGTCTGGAAAATCCCGAAGACCCGGATAATGTTCAGATTCTTGACATGGGTGTACGAATTTTTCCTGATGGCCGTGAACCTCAAAAGGGAACACCGCTTAACGAGGCGCGGCGGAACGCGCGGCAGATGCGGCGTCAACGGGACAGAAAAATCCGCCGCAAAAGAGCTATGCTTGCTTTTCTTATCAATAACAAGCTCATGCAAAAAGAACAGGAAGAACAACAAGCTGTCAGCCAACTTGATCCTTACTTCATTCGCGCTGCCGCACTGGAACGAAAATTGGAACCTTTTGAACTTGGACGGATCATGATGCAGTTTTCAATGCGGCGCGGGTTCAAATCAGGGCGCAAAGAACAACAGGCGGAAAATAATGCGGAACGGGAAGGTATGCTGGGCGGTATTCAGTCTCTGGAAACAGAACTGCATGGGCTTACTCTTGGGCAATGGCTCTGCAAACAGCGGGAAGCAGGTAATTCAGTACGTTTTAAACCCACAATGGAAAAGACAAAAATTATCTATTCTTTTTATCCTTCACGTGAAATGTACGAAATTGAATTTGCCACGATCAGAAATAAACAGGAAAAATATTATAAAGAAATCAACTGGGACCGGCTTCACTGGCTTATCTTTTTTCAACGGCCTCTTAAACGACCGGAGAGGGGGCGGTGTCAGTTTTATACCGAAGAAGAACGCGGCTACAAAGCTTTTCCTTCGGCTCATCGTTTTAGAATTTTGCTAGACATCAATAATCTAATATACTACAACGAAGAAAACAGGGAAGAAGTAATCCCCTCTGAATTAAAATTGAAACTGTTTAAAGCTCTTGATTCCCAGAAGTCTCTTTCCTTTGACCGGATAAGAAAACTGTTAGGTGAAGACTATACAGGTTCGTTCAACCTTGAAAACAGC
>JAITUY010000025.1 GCA_031286095.1 Treponema sp.
TTTATAAACAAAGGAATTTCTGCACGCTAATACAAGCGAAAACACCGTAATACATGCGTAAAAATGCCGTTTTTGCCAAACTAAATGACAATTTTTGCCAAATTAAATGCGCGGTTACAGCCGCATACTTCAAACAATTCTTTTTCATCGTTCTCACCTTGCGTGGCAACCATTTTAATTTTTTCAAGGGGAAGAAGTTTGCTTAACTGTTCGGAGGTTAAATCAGCTTCATTTTCAGCTTTTCGTTTTTTATTCCAATCGGGCTTCAAAGCAATAATTTCTTTTAACAATTTGAACGCTATTTGCCTGTCAGCGCAAACAATCATAGCTTTTTGGACTATTTCAGGTTTTTGGGCGGTAAGAGCTTCGTAATGGGTTACAATGTCTTTAGCAAGGCGTTTTAGCACGTCGGGATGGCCAAGAATACGGCTCATCCCGCTCATCGCTTTTTTGCTTTCTTCTATTTGATCAGGGTTTGCCCCTTCTTCGACGCATTTAGCGTAATATTTTTGAATTTCTTTTGCCTGTTCATCAGAGAGGATAACTCTTGCCAACCGGGGTTCATAGGCAATGCGGACAGTAATACCGTCATCTGTTGATTCTTTCATGGTGTAGCTGTCTACAACTTCACCGAATACGGCAATCGTTTCATCAATTGGCGTTCCGGTGAAACCGCAATAAGTGGTGTTGGGGAAACTGTCCCTTAAATATTTTGCAAAACCATAGGTGGTAAAAACACCTTGTTCGGTCTTTTTTAATTTTGCTCCAATACCCGATTGGGAGCGGTGGGCTTCATCGGAGATACAGATTATATTATTCCGGTTTGACAATAAGCCCGTCTTCTCACAAAATTTTTGTATTGTTGTTATATACACGCCGCCGCTTGCCTTATTGCCAAGTTCGTCCATAAGGTCCTGGCGGCTTTCTATGCTACGGACATTGGTATCATGCAGATATTTTTTTGACGCCGCAAATAGTTCGGATGTTTGAGTGTCTAAATCTTCCCTGTCTTCGATTATGACGATTGTAGGGTTATTGAAACTTTCCCTTTCCCGTAATGTAAGCAGGCGTGACAGAAAAAGCATTGTATATGTCTTGCCACAGCCGGTAGCGCCAAAATATGTCCCGCCTTTGCCGTCTCCTGCCGGCTTTATATGGAGTTTGATATTTGCGAACATTTTATTGGCGGCAAAGAATTGCGGATAACGTGTAATAATCGCCTCTTCTTTTTTGCTGTCATCGGGATAATAAATAAAGTCACGGAGAATTGCCGTTAAACGGTCTTTGGCGAATACGCCTTTTATCATGGTAAACAAGGCGGATATGCCGTTGCTTGCTTTTTCATGGTCATTCGCCTTGTTCCATGCGTAATAATATTCATAAGGGGTAAATATGCTGCCCAATTTAGTGTTTGCACCGTCACTGACAACGGAGAGAAAGCAATATTTCAGGAGTTTGGGAATATCACGGCAATAGCGGATATGTATTTGTTCCCATGCGTCGTGGGTTGTTTTGCTTTCATCTATGGCGGTTTTAAATTCAAAAATAGTTATGGGTATTCCGTTTATGAACAAGAGAAGATCCGGGCGGCGCAGGCGTTCGCCTTGAACGGAAAACTGGTTGATTATCTTGAAACTATTGTTTTCCGGCGTTTCAAAGTCAATGTAATTCACATGAAGCGCCAGTTTGCCGGGCTCGTCACGCTGGAGGTCAAAGCCTTCGTTTATAAGCAGAAATGTTTCACGGTTTCCGTTATACAGGGGCGAAGAAGGGATGTTCTGCAAGCGGCTGATTATTTTTTCGGTTTCTGCAGCTGTTAAATCACTATAACGGGTTGAAAGGAAATTGCGTAAATCGTCTGTAAGAAGAATGTCTTCCAGACGGCGGTGGAGCTTGTCGCCGTGGATATGGACGTAATTTTGCGCCTTAAACAGCTCTATTATTGCGGCTTCGAGCTGGTCTTCTGTAAATTTTCCTTTGATAAAATTTAAGTCCACGGCGTTCTCCCTCTTTCAATCATCATCTTTATCATCGGTTGTTGCAATTTGATTTTCAGCAAATTCCATTTCTCGTTCGATTTCTTCTATAGTCGGCAAGCTGGACTTCAAGTCGTCAGGCACAGCGGAAGTTATTTCGTTCTGCCAATCCGCAACGCCGATAGGGTTTGCGTATCCTGAAAGGGAATACTCCACGACTGTGCGGTTCTTGCCTTTAACCAAAAGAAGCCCGATTGTAGGCTTATCATCAGGATGACGCAGAATATCATTGACAATGTTTTGGTACATATTTAACTGGCTCACATCGCCGGGTTCAAAATCACGGGCTTTTAGTTCAATAACGACGTAACAACGCAGTTTCAGGTGGTAGAACAGTAAATCCACGTAAAAATCACTGCCGCCGACTTCCAAATGTACCTGCCGTCCAACAAAAGCAAACCCCTGGCCTAATTCAAGCAGGAACTTTTCCATGTGATCGACCAAAGCCCGCTCAACCTCCGCTTCGCGCCGCGCTTGCGCCGTACCGATAAAATCAAAAAGATACGGGTCCTTAAAAGTTTGTTCAGCCATATCGGAATCGCCCGGTGGTAACGCACCAGAAAAATTTGTTACCGCTTTGCCTTCACGCTCCATTAACCGCATATCAATCATATGGCTGAGTACGTTACTGCTCCATCCGTATTCGAGAGCCTTCTGCGCGTACCATTCCCTGCCGGGGTTATCTTTCATTTTTGTAAGTAGCGTTAGGATGCTGCGCCATTGCAATTTTGCAACAGGCTGTTGCAAAATTTTAGGGTCGGGCCATACGCTTGCAAAACGCTTCATGCTGCCGAGGTTGCGGGCAGAAAACCCGTCCATGTCCGGAAATTCTTCTTTCAAATCAGCCGATAAACGGTCAATAACCTTTGCGCCCCAACCTTCGGCCTCCTGCCGCCGCAATATGTCGTTCCCAATATTCCAGTACAATTCAATCATCTGCGAGTTTGCATGAATAATAAAACGCAGGCGGGTTTCCTTGATCCGCGTTATAATGGAATCACGGAGTTCAAAATAAGGCATGTCCATTTCCGATTGCGCCGGAGGAACAGGAATAATAACTTTCTCGCTTGTCTTTCCTAATTTTTTTCTATTGCTCATTGTTTTACCTTCTTATTTTAAATAATTAATAGCCAATGAAATTAACGATAAACAACGATTAAAGAAATAATCAAAATGGTGGTCATCTTCAATATTTATTTTATCAGTTTCGTGATGACGAATTCTATAAGTATTTCCAATGGTAGTTAAACATCTAAATTCATCATCAAATAATTTTGTAAAGACTATTTGATAATTCCCCATATCGTTTACAATTTGTTCTGTTGATGCTTTCTTATCAAGTGAAGTGTAATATGTTTTTAGCCGTTCAAAAGCATCCCATATTTTCTCAACAGCGGCACTTTTATTTGAAGGATTTGGCCGTTTGAACAAATAAATAGCTTCTTCAAGAAGCTCCTTTGTTCCTTGCTCCCTGACATCTTTTATAGCAGCAATGACTTCATCAGTTGCTACACTATTTTCCAGTACACGTTCAATGATTTTATCTTTTGTTAAAGTAAACAATAATCCAGTTTTCTCAAAAATATTGTTAATTTCGATGCGAAATTCTTCAAAACATTTGCAAGTATTCAAGAGCGTAAAATGATGATGCATGAAATAAGAATGATAATCATTTTCAGTATATTTATAGTCTCTGCAATTTTGAGCTATAAATTCAATGAAATCAAGTAAAGCGTACTGGTCATATTCTACTGGCGCACTACTATAGGAACTACTAACCGGCTTCTCAACATTTCCATTATATTTATTTCTATATAAATTAGGTATGTCAAATTTTAATGAAATATTAAATTTTTCAAGGTCAATGCCATAATATCCTAACCCGTCAGGACATTGAGCGGGAAAACAACACGTTAAATTGTCATAATACTTCACACAGCAATCAAATAACAAAGAGTACATTTCAACAGTAATTATTGAAGTACGTTCAATTTGTTTTCTCATTCCATGCCTTTCTGTAAATAATGCCATAATATTCTCACTGCCCTTCAGCTTTTAAATGAGGTACTTGAAAACACTCGTCAAGATATTTATGTGCGAGTGAAATCATAGTAAGAACATCAAGGGCTTTAGTTTCATCGGTTTTCCAGTTAATCTTTGGAGTATGCGCGGCAGGGTTTCTGATGAGATGGAAAATTGCTTCAAGCAGTTCCCTTAATCCGTTATGCTCATTGTTTTCTGTTTCTGTTGTCAATTTGTTCATGGCAATATAAGGGTCTTTAGAGGAAAAAGCAGTCTGAAACAATTTGCTTCCGTCTGTCTGTAAACCGGAAATATCCCTTACTCTTTGCGCCAGGCCTTTTGACGCTTCAAAGACAGCATCATAATAATCTTTTCTAAGAAGGTCTTTATTACAATACTTTTTAACTTCCTCATGGATAGCTCTATAATAAAGCTGCCTGTTTAAAGAGTTTACCCTTCTATCAACTTCATCAAGAGTTTCAGCTTTCATGACAGGTTGAAGTTTACCATTCCTTTGTATTTCCAAACCAGCAAACAAAAGTATATTGTTTACCTCAATTAGAAAATGCTCAAATTGCGGACGTTTTTCAGTAACAGTATATCTTGCAGGATTTAAAGCACTTTCTAAAAATGAATAGAATTTAGTGTAGCGTCTTGATTTATCCATTTCATTTGCAAGGCAATTATAAAGCCAATCACGTTTATTTAAACCGGGAGAATACGTATATCCATTACTTCTATAGCCATCATCAACCGCTTCAATCCCGCATTGACCAAGCACAAGTTTGAGTTCAGATTTTGTTAAACCAGAAGATGTATCAGCTATAACATTACATATAGCTTTTAATTGCTCCGGGCTAATATCTTCTGACATTTTTTACCTCTTTTGTATGTGCGGATTCAAGTTGGTTTTCGGAAAAATTTTCTTTTATGACACCGACTGCGATAATAATTTGAAGATTGTAATGGTCTATTTGACAGGAAACTTGCCTGTTACCTTCATTTTGATCTATTAAGTATCTCTTAATAGTTGCTTTCGGTTCAAATTTATAGTCATCAAATATATTTTTTATATGCTGATTGATAGCGACGACACTTACATCGTACAGTACAGCCATCGTTTGCTGTATCAGCCAAATATATTTGTCTTCATAGCGCATTTCAATACTTTTTTTATTGTTTCTAGTTGCGGTAATATACGTCAAATATTCAACTACGCTTGAATAGATGGTTCTCTCTTTGGTTTTTTTAGACATGTGATTGTCCTTGATTCTGATTTTCCCTTAATCCCATTATTGCCATTATTCGTTTTTTGAGTCTTTCGTATAAATCATTTTCATCCTTCCAAAGAATAGTATTATATTGCCTTGTATCAAAATGAATTTCGCCAGTTTCTTTTTCATTACATGTCCATATAACAGGTATATTTAATCCTATCGCATAACCTGCCTCGAAATATACGCCTTGATTTTGGCCTGTTACATCGGATATTACAAGACCGCTTTGACTTATTTCATATTGAATTTCATTTGAAATTTGGTTAACGTGTTCTTTTTTGTCTATACGAAGTGGAAAATATTTGGCATCTTCAACCGCCTTATAGATTGTATTATAGATATTATCCATATCCTTAAATTTCATCGCAATAAATACTTGTTTTTTATTTGTATTCAGAATGGCTTTTTCAATTTCAATCCAGCCATCATCTGTTATAGTAAAAGGTAATGAAAAAAAAGGCTCGCCGTTAGCGCTCTTTTTTATGCCAATTTTGACCCAATTTTTATTTACCATTGATTCAATGATAAAACCTAGTTCTATAATAGTTTTAGCAAAAAATACATGACAATCAATAGTTTCTATATGTTGTCCGTATTCAGGATACATTTTATAAAGCAACAATAACGCTCTTTGTTGTTTTTCGATCAGATTATTTGGAAATCTGTTTAAAAAATCATCAATACTTACAGAGATATATTTTGCATTACTAAATTGAAGCTTATCTTTTTCATCTTTCATTGTTACAGAATATATATTATTATTAAGTTTCTGTTCAAAAACAAGGGAAAGCACCTTATAACAATCATTTTGGTTAATACTATTGACAGCTTTTTCTGAAATGATAAACTCGCCGAATTCAGAATTCATAAGGCAATAAAATACAAAAAAATCTTCTCTTCTTTCAATCTTCTGCTTCCACTCAACACCAAAAAGATTTATTGTATTCGGATATAATATATCATCATTATACGAAAATTGAGGGGTATTAGTAAAATCTGTCATTTTGCTTCCTCCATTGACGCATATGAACTAAGGTTTATTTTTTTTCTTTTAAACATTGATATTCTTCCTCTTAATTATTATATAAATCTATGAATTGAGAGTTAATTCTTTTTGCTTCGTATTCATATCCAGTGGCTAATTGTTTTATAGATAAAGCAAAATAAGTTAATCCTTCATTTTCTAGCTCTTTTGAACGAGTTTTCCATAATTCTGCAAGATTTTTTTCCTCTGAACCTGTTTCATCTACAAAATGTGCTCCTCTTGAATTATATACCTCATTACAATAACCACTCCGCAAATCATCATATTCTTTTTCGTCAAGTAATAGAGCTATTTTTTTATTGATCCAAAACCCATCTACATCTTTCGGCGTGTAAAATAATATTTTCCCAATATGATACATTGCTACATGCAAATAAC
>JAITUY010000029.1 GCA_031286095.1 Treponema sp.
TTTATAAACAAAGGAATTTCTGCACGCTAATACAAGCGAAAACACCGTAATACATGCGTAAAAATGCCGTTTTTGCCAAACTAAATGACAATTTTTGCCAAATTAAATGCGCGGTTACACAAATTCATAGAGTCTTTGCAAAATTCCATAAATTTTTTCCGAGTACATTCTGTCCGCCGCCCATGTTCCCGCAAGCCCTTTAATTGTTGGGCTGGAACCCAAGCGCACATATCTGTAGCGCGGATCAACTAACGCAAGATTAAGCGGCTCGGCTGTGGCATACGCTTTAAGGTGCTGGATATGCGCGCGAACGCCAGTGCGCGGATCGGGGAAAACAAGACCGGGTTGTTCAGGACCGATTGCGCCAAGACCGCAAAAGTTGTTCCACTCAGGCTGAACAAGTCCGCCGAAACTTAAAAATCCGGTTTCAAGGCACATTTGGGCAAACGCGACATCGTGATCGATTCCCTCATGAGCGGATTCTTCAATATAAAGACCGGCTAAAATTCGCGCGTAATCCGGCTTTGCCAGCAGGCTGTTTTGAACAAGAAAGAGCGATAACTTTTCCTCGTCCACTCTGCCCTTTCCCATGATGTTTATTCCAAGTCCAGGCTTTTCAGACGGCACATCAACCGCGTCCGGTATTGTCTGTTCCGGAACCGGTTTTTCAGGCTGAACGGAAACACAGGAAAAAACGGATAAAAAAAGGGCAATCGGCAAAAAAAGATAAAAAAATTTCATAATTATTCAATTTTCGGCATTTAAAGTAAAGCGCTGTACATCTGCGAACATATTATATGGTATGAATTATTTGTTTGAAAAACAAGCTCTTTCCTGTTTGCCGTCTGACGAACGTCCTAGGGAAAAACTAAACGCCCGCGGTCCAGCTTCCCTTTCCGACATGGAACTGCTGGCAATTCTGTTAAATACAGGAGTCAAGGGAAAAAACGTAATCAAGCTTGCGGAAGAATTACTTGTTCTTTTGGACAAGAATAAGGAAATTCCGTCCGTGCAGGAAATTTCAAGTTTAACCGGAATCGGACTGTCCAAGGCTTGCGCCATCTCAGCAATGCTGGAGTTCGGCAGAAGACGGTTCGGACCGTTTTCCACCTGCATAAGAAGACCTGTCGATATCTTTACGCAGGTACGACATTTTGCCGACCGAAAGCAGGAGCGGTTTATCAGTCTTTCGCTCAACGGAGCGCATGAAGTGCTTGCCGTCAGGATTGTAACAATCGGTCTTGTGAACAAAACGATTGTCCACCCGCGTGAAGTTTTTGCCGATATTATTCAGGACAGAGCCGCCGCCTTTTGCGTCGCGCACAACCATCCGTCCGGGAGACTTCAAAGCTCGCCCGAAGACGAAGAAGTTACCGGCCGCCTTCTGTCCGCCGCGGAAATTCTTGGCCTCCACTTTGTGGATCACATTATTTTTTCTGAAACAAGCTGGTGGAGTTTTCGTGAAAACGGCAAACTGCCAGATAATTAGAAAAAGACATCTCACATAGGCATTATTCAAAAAAGAGCTATCGCAGAGGCGCAAAGTTACAGTACGATAGATTTTTGTTGATATAGATATATAATGGACTTGTTCGACAACTGCGAACCTTCGGTTCGAGTTGGTTGTCTCACAAGTCTTGCGGTTTTTCAGACTATAAGCCTGCGAACGCGGACTTTAGTCCGAAAGTTCGACAAAACCGCATTTTTTATATGAATATGAAGTTGTTCAGAAACTGAAGTTTCCGAACAACTCTATTAACCCTGCTCTCCACCCCCTACTTCATGTACAGATCGATTTGTGGTTAATATTATCAAGAATTATTACGGAATAGTGACTACCATCTTCTATACACATAAGTTAAAATATAAAAAGTGTATACAACACAAAAAGGCTTTCTGTTTTTAATTATTCTCTGCGTTTTTCCCGCTTTGCTTTTTGCGCAGAGGGCGGGCGATATTATCGGGGACACTTTTGAGGAAACAAGCGGGAAAGGATTTGTAATACGCACCAACCCAGCGGGAGTAAAGGTTTTTATAGACGGAATGGAGCGAGGGCTTTCTCCGCTTACTCTGGAAAATCTGCCTTCGGGGGAACATTCCGTAAAACTGTACAAGGAAGGTTACAAGGAACGGCAATTCAGCGTAACTTTGTTTAACAACAGCCGGCTTGTTGTCTCTATTCAAATGAAAGAGGAAAACGGCAATGTTCTTGTTTCCGTCCGCAAAGCGCCGGACAGTCCCGAGCAACTACCGTTTTTACCTCATGTTTTTTCAGGCGCGCAATACGCTTCCGCCCTTTCCGCTGACAACACGGCGGTTCTTAACCTTCCGGCAGGATACCGTACAATCAAAGCGCGCGCCTTCGGCTGGGAAGACGCTGATGTAACCGTTCTTGTTGACGAAAGAAATCCCGTCAACGCCGATATTTATATGCGCCCTGCGGAATTCAAATTTAAAAACACTTCCGCAAGCAGACGGCGTTTTAATCCGAAAATTTCTGGCAGTCTGGGTTCTGTAGTCTGCCGTTTTGAAGTAACCGCGCCGGGATCGGGAACTTTTACGGTTCTTGATAAAAACGGAAATCCTGTTTTTCAGGAAAATCTTGCCCCGTTTGTTACATGGGAGCAATCTGTAACATGGAACGGCAGGGATTCCTACGGCAATTTCCCGCCGGAAGGAGTATATAAAATATTGATTGAAGCGTCCGGGCAAGAGTCTGTTTCTGTCTCGCTGGAAACGGAAATAAATTATTCAATAAGCATTTTTCCGCTTTCGCTGTCCAGCGGATTATCAGGACTTGTTTTTTCGCCTTTGCCCAATGTGCTTCCCGCAGGAAGTTTCCAGATAGAAGGTTCCATCTTCGCCGGAAATTTCAACGGCGAAAAAATTTTTTCCGTTCTTCCGTTCACAGCCGGAATAAGAGTGTCCCCTTTCAACAGGCTGGAAATATCTTCTGTCTTTAATATCAATCCGCATTTTTCCGCGAAGGCAGGCTGGGGCGTTTCAGGTTCGGCAAAGTTTAACATCTTAAACGGTAACGGCTTTCCCCTCGCTTTTGCAGGTGGTTTCTCTTATTCATGGGCGGACGAAAACGGGAACGCCCCCTTAAATTCAGGCAAAGGAATCGGCATTTACGCGCCGTTATCGCTAGAACTGGAAAAAGTTTCCCTTGCTTTTAGTCCGGGCGCTTTCTGGCGCGGCCCTTCCGGCTCCATCCCTGAACTTCTGCTTTCAACGGGCATACTTTATCGCGGCGGAAGATTTTCAGCGGGCGTTTCCGCACGCGCTGAATTTGATTTTGCCGGAAACGCATTAAATCCAAAAATACTCGCGGGTACGGAATGGCGCTATAGTCCGATGTTGTCTAACATGGTGTTTTTATGCCAATTTGGAATGTGGACGCAAAATGGAAACACGGGCGGCTATGGCGGCATGGGAATTGGGGTCATTTATTAATACTGGGTGTCCAAAAAGCAATAATTTTTTTACCGCGAACCAACATGAACCGCGTGTTTTCGGTATGTTCACGAATTTTTAGTTTCTGCCTTATGTTATCTGCGTTATATTGCGTTAATTTGTAAATTATGCGAAATGCGCCATAAATTTTGCTAGAAAATATTTTAATAAAAAAATAAATAATAATACTTATGGATTTCAAATTCAAAGTGGAACAAAATGGAAAAAAGGTCTTTCTGAAAATATAATGGACTTGTTCGACAACCCGGTTGGTTGTCTTGCAAGTCCAATGCAGTACGGTCACACTTCGCATAACAAGGTCGGTAACTGCTTCGCCGTCCGTTGGGCGGCTCGGGCAGAACAAAACCGCGTTCGGACTGACGCCCTCTGTACGGTTTTATCCTGCCCCAAACATCAATTACAGCTAGAACGTTATGCGCAATAAAGATTGAAGTTGTTGACAAAATATCGAATATATACTACAAAGAATTAAGGGGAATATATAAATGAACTGTAGGATAGATATTATTAAGGAAGGCAGATCATTTCTTGCATACCTTCCATTTGATCCAAAAGTTGAATTCAATATACCAAAAGGTACAATATATGTAAAATGTACAATTGGCAAATATGAATTCAAGGCAAAATTGATGCCAAAAGGAAAGGGAAAGTATTTTATTATTTTCAATAAAGAATTACTGCAAAGCCTTAACTTTGATGAAAAAGAATATAACAATATTCTATTAAAAATAACATCTGACATAATAGA
>JAITUY010000054.1 GCA_031286095.1 Treponema sp.
TTTATAAAATATTTCCTTAAATCAAAATATTCTAATATTTCTATTGTTCTTATTCTTTTTGAATTTGTCCACAATATTAATTCATTTCTTTTTGATACTTTTTCAAGAAAATTTATTATTCCTGGACGTAATGTTGAAGCCATTTCGTCAATAATTGTGTTGTCCATATCTATTGCGATTTTCATATTAACCAAATTTTTAAACATTTGTTATTAAAATTATAGCACATATTATTATTATTTATCCACAAATAATCCATAAAATCAATTTATTTTATTTTTATTATTTTGTCAATTAGTGCAGAAGGTATTTGTTGTAATTTCATACTATTTATGCGCACATTTCGACTAACGTCATATATACGATATATAATCATAAAACAAAAATATTGAATACAAAAATAAAATATACTAAACAACAACTCCGCGCTTTTGCGAGCTTTGCGCCTCTGCGAGAAAAATTAGAGGAATAATTTTAACAGTTTTCTGCCCCCGCGCGATTACCCCGCTATTTCCTTTAACCTGTTAATGATGTCTATATGCTGGGTGCAGGCGCTTTCGCATTGACCGCATGCGGTGCATTTCCCCGCGCCAGCCCTGTCCAGATTCCAGTGCCATTTTAGCCTGTCCCCAACAGGGTCTTTGTAGTTTTTGTTAAGCAATTTTTGGTTATACGCATCCATATATTCTGGAATAGGAATTCCTGCGGGGCAATTATCGCAGTACGCGCAACCGGTACAGATACCTTCAAAAGATGCGGACGCTTTAGATTTAACTTCTTCAAGTTCCGCAGGGATGCGCGGTTTATACCCTTCCATCGCACGCAGAGCCTGTTCAAGGTGTTCCATTGTGTCAAAGCCGACAAGGGTGCTGGTAATTTCAGGGTGATCCCAAAGAATACGCAGAGCAGAAGTAACAGTATCTTCCCCTTCACGGCAAATAAATTTAAAAAGTTCCGGGTGCTGAGGAATAACGCCGCCGCCAAGAGGGTTCATTACGACCGCGCCGAGTTTCTTTTCCCTTATGGCATCAAACGCCTCTTGCCTTGTCTGAAAATTGTAGGCGGAATATCCGAAAAGCACGCCTTCAAAAACCGCTGACATTAACAGTTCCTTGATTTCGTTTTTTATAAGGTGGCTGGAAATACATATATGGCGTATAAGCCCCTCGTCTTTAAGTTTTCTGAAAGCCTGCAAAATGCCGTTCTTTTTTCTGGTTTCCCAATTATCTAAATTTGTAATGCACCAGATATGATAAAAGTCGATAGTGGAAATATCAAGCCGTTTTAACTGCGCCTCGATCTCTCTGCGGACGCCGTCTTGCGTGCTTTCAAATGTTTTTGTGGCGGCGTAGTAGGGTAGACCGAGTTTGCGCATTTCCGCGAAACCTTTGCCAAAAACAGTTTCGCTCCTTGTTTCAAAATATCCTGGAGCCGTGTCAAAATAATTTATTCCGCCTTTGGCGGCGGAAACCATCATGCGGACGCATTCATCGTGATCGTCCACATTTTTAAACCTCATTCCGCCAAAACCCAAAAGAGAAACTTTTTCACCAGTTTTTCCGTATTCTCTGTAAATCATACGTTACCTCCTAATTTTAAAGATTGTCTAAATTGAAAGGCGTTTCCTGATAAACATAGTTCAGCCAGTTGCTGAAAAAAAGATTGGCGTGCGCCCGCCAGCGTACAACCGGTGTTTTTGAAGGCTCATCGTCAGGATAATAATTTTTTGGAATGGCAATTTCAAGCCCCTTTTCCTTGTCGCGGCGGTATTCGCGGTCCAGAGTAAGAGAATCGTATTCAAGATGTCCCGTAACATAGATTTCCCTGCCGTCCCGCGCTGTAACGATAAAAACTCCGGCTTCGGGAGATTCCGATTCAATCGTAAGGCGCGAATCCTCCGCGATTGCCTTGCAGTCGCAGGTTGTATGACGCGATTGAGGAGTTAGAAATTCATCGTCAAAACCTTGAAACAAAAAATGATGCTGTTTGTTTACCGCGTAAGGGAAAATCCCGAACAGTTTTTTTTCCAGCGGCAGTTTTTGAATATTATATCTGCGGTAAAGACCTGCCTGAGCGCCCCAGCAGATGTGCATGCATGAAAAAACGTTTTTTTCGGAATAATCTATTATTCTGGCAAGTTCTTCCCAATAATCGACTTCCTCAAAAGGCAAAGTTTCGACAGGGGCTCCGGTTATGATAAGTCCGTCAAAACGGGTTTTTCTTAAGATAATTTCTTCCGCGCTTATATAAAATTTTTCAAGGTGTCCCGGAGGGGCGTTTTTTGACGTATGACTGCCCATATTTAAGAAGGTAATATCGACCTGTAACGGGCTGTGTCCCAAAAGACGCAGTAATTGTATTTCCGTATCTATAGTCGTGGGCATAAGATTTACAATACCAACCTTCAGCGGTCTTATATCCTGTTTTTCAGCGCGGTCTGATGTCATTACGAAAACACGCTCGCGGGATAATGCATGGAAAGCAGGTAACTCTTTCGGTATCTTTATCGGCATGGCACACTTATATCATATTTTTTGAGAAATTTCCATATTTTTCTTGACTTTGGGGGAAAATGACAATAAATTTAAGATAGTAATTATAAAAGTTTATGAAGACTATATTTGTTGTTGATGATAGTGATACCAATTTATCTATGGCAGAAGCGGCTCTGGAAGACCAGTACCGTGTTATGACCGTACCTTCCGCAATAAAAATGTTTAATCTTTTGGAAAAAGTAACGCCTGATATTATCTTATTGGATATAGAAATGCCGGATATGGACGGTTTTTCGGCGCTAAAAAGGCTTAAATCACATGAATCATGGATAAATATACCTATAATGTTCCTTACAGGCCGTTCCGACGCGGAAGTGGAGGTTCGCGGCTTCGAGATGGGGGCGGTAGACTTCCTTTTAAAGCCGTTTTCTCCGTCTGTTTTAAAAAACCGTATAAAAACCCATTTAAATATAGAAAGGATAATACGTGAAAGAACGGAACAGCTTCACCGTATGCAGAACAGTATCGTAGAGGTTCTGGCGGATATGGTTGAAAACCGCGATAAGGGAACGGACGGACATATAGAAAGAACATCGCTTTTTCTGAGAATTCTAATAGAAAGCATGAAGGAGCGCGGCGTTTATAAAGACGAAATAGAAGGCTGGGATGTTGATAAAATGATTTCGTCCGCGCGTATGCATGATTTGGGAAAAATTTCCGTAACGGACTTAATTATAAATAAACCCGGCAAATTAACGCCTGAAGAGTATAAGGTAATGAAAACCCACGCCGAAGAAGGCGAGCGTATAATAGACGAAATTATCGCAAGAACAGGAGACGGCGATTTTCTTCGTAACGCGAAATTATTTGCCGGTTATCACCACGAACGCTGGGACGGCAAAGGTTACCCGTACGGGTTAAAAGGAGAGAATATCCCCCTGCATGGCAGAATTATGGCGGTTGTAGACGTATATGACGCGCTTGTTCACGAGCGGCCGTATAAAAAGGCTTTTACAGCCGAAGAAGCTGTAAGAATTATCATGGAAAATTCCGGTATGCATTATGACCCAAAAATTGTAGAAGTTTTCTATGAGATAAAAGATCAATTTCAAGCGGTAATGGCAGGTTCTGATGAGTTCTCTGTTTAAGAAATTTTTAAAGATAATCACTCATGTGCAGGTAGTGTTTGTCTTTTTGGCTTTTGCGCTAATGGTCTTTTTCTGTTTTTATTTCATGAGCAGTATAGAACATAAGCATTTGCTTAATGATGTGGAAAACGCAATGTTGTCTACTCAGAGTTATATCGAAACGAATCTTATGGAGCCTAAAACTACGCTGGGCGTTGTTTCTGAAAATATCCGCGACATAATATTACATGGAGCAAGTCAAAAGGAAGTAAACGGCTATTTAAGAGATGCAACCGCTTATATAACTAAAGAGGAACGTTTGCCCTATGCCACTGCTTTTTTCGGAGTTTTTGACGTATTCGGCAACAGTCATCTATCTGGAGTAGACTGGGTTCCGACAGACGATTATAAACCTGATGACAGACCTTGGTATAAAGCGGCGGTATCAGCGGGGGGAGAAGTAGGGGTTACAGACCCGTATTTTAATGTAGCCCAAAATGTAACTGTTATATCGTTCGCGCGCCGTCTTTTTGATGAAGAAGGCAATCCTCTTGGTATTGTTTGTTTAAATATAAAGCTGGACAAAATCAGGGAATACGCGGTTAACACATATGTTACAGCCGACAGTTACGGAATATTGATGGATAGTGATTTTTATGTGCTTGCGCATCCAAATCCGGCGTATTTGGGACGGCATTTAAGTTTAATGAACGATGGCGAGGCTATACAAAATGAAATATTGCAGGGTATGGAAATATTTGAGCGGGCGGCAACCGATTATAAAGGAGATAAATCGGTTCTTTTTGTCAGACGGCTTAATAACGGCTGGTATCTGGCTATACTGGCATATTCAAAAGAATATTATCAAAGTATATGGGATATAGGGTTCGTTCTTGTTGTATTGGGCGTAATACTGGCGGCTATTTTAAGCTCAATCCTTTTAAGCATTGTAGCCGGCAGAAGAAAAGCCGAAGAGCGTACAAAAGTGATGCTCGACTCTATTCCCATTGTCGCCAATTTTTGGGACAAGAATCATCAAAATATCGACTGCAGTATGGAAGCGCTAAAACTGTTTGGATTATCAAACAAGAATGAATACATTGAAAAGTTTTTTGATCTGTCGCCGGAATATCAGCCGGACGGGAGGCTGTCGAAAGAAAAGGCGTTGTATTATATATCAAAAGCGTTTACCGAAGGTTACTGCCGTTTGGACTGGTTGCACCGCAGATCAACAGGCGAGCTGATACCATGTGAAGTTACGCTTGTGCGCGCTAAATACGAAAACGAATACATAGTTTGCGGTTATACGCGCGATTTACGCGAACTTAAATCCATGATGAACAAACTGCGCGAGGCTGATGAATGTACTCAGGTTTTATTTGACGCTACGCCTCTTAGTTGTTTTATGATTGACAACAGGTTTAACATTGTAGAATGTAATCAGGAAATAGTAAAACTCTTCGGTTTGTCGAATAAACAGGAATACATAAACAAGGTTTTTAATCTTTTCCCGGAATATCAGGCTTCAGGCGAATTGTCCAGGGAAAGGTATAATAAATATCTTTCCGAAGCGTTTGAGGAAGGTTATTGCAGGTTTGAGTGGATGCACCAAAAAACGGACGGAGAGCCTATACCTACGGAAGTTACATTTGTGCGCGTTAAATTCAAGGGAGAATACGCGGTTGCCGGATATATCAGGGATTTAAGAGAATTAAAAACAATGATTGCCGAAATGCGAAGAGCGGAAGTTGCCGAAGAAAGCAACAAAGCAAAGAGCGAATTCCTTGCAAAGATGAGCCACGAAATTCGCACGCCTATGAACGCTATTTTGGGCATAACGGAGATTCAGCTTCAGGATGTAACTCTTCCAAGTACGATAAAAGAAGCGCTGGAAAGAATTTACAATTCAGGCGATTTATTACTGGGTATAATCAACGACATTTTGGACCTTTCAAAAATAGAAGCCGGAAAACTGGAGCTTTTCCCGATACAATACGATATTTCAAGCTTAATCTACGATACTGTAAAACTTAACATTATGCGCTACGAAAGCAAACAAATTGAATTTGTGCTTGAAGTAAATGAAAACTTGCCGTCTACACTTATCGGCGATGAATTGCGCATAAAACAGATTTTGAATAACTTGATTTCCAACGCTTTTAAATATACTCAGGATGGCAGAATAACCATGCAACTTACAATGGAAGACGTCTACAACGATTCCGAAATAACGCTTGTCTTTGTTATCAACGATACAGGTCAGGGTATGACGGCGGAACAGGTGCGCAAATTAGGCAGTAAATTTTCAAGGTTTAACGCTGAGGCCAACCGTAAGACAGAGGGAACCGGTCTTGGCATGAACATAACGCAGAATTTAATACAGTTGATGAACGGCGATATGACTATCGAAAGTACTCCCGGTATGGGTTCTACTTTTACGGTATGTTTGCCTCAGAGGCATGAAGGCGCTCCCGCGATAGGAAAAGAACACGCGGAAAATCTGATGCAGTTGAATATAAAGAACACGTCAAAGACCAGAAACGCGCAGATAATACAGGAATTTATGCCATACGGCAGAGTTCTTGTAGTAGACGATGTAGAATCGAACCTATATGTCGCAAGAGGTCTTTTGGCTCCGTACGGACTGTCTATTGATATTGCCGTCAGCGGATTCGAGGCGGTAGACAAAATCAAGACCGGCAGTAATTACGACGTTATATTCATGGATCATATGATGCCAAGAATGGACGGCATTGAAGCGACAAAACTCATTCGCAGTCTGGGATATTCAGGCTCGATTGTAGCGTTAACCGCCAACGCGCTTGCCGGGCAGGAAGAAATGTTTCTGAGTAACGGTTTTGACGATTTTATTTCCAAGCCTATAGATATACGCCAGTTAAACAATTCGTTGAACAAGCTTATACGCGATAAAAAACCTGTTGAAGTTGTCGAGGAAGCGCGCCAGCAAAAAGACAAACTTTCCGCCGAAAACGCCCAAAAAGCGGCTAATAACGCCCAGTTAGCTGAATTCTTTGTACGCGACGCTTTAAAAGCCGCGTATGTTTTGGAGGCGATATCAAAAAACAACTGCAGAAGAAACGATGATATTTCGTTGTTTATAATTAATGTTCACGCCATGAAGAGCGCTCTCGCAAATGTAGGAGAAACGGAGCTTTCCGAATTTGCTAAATTACTTGAACAAGCGGGACGTAATAATAATATTAATCTGATTTTAGCCGAGTTGCCTATATTCCTTGAGTCGCTTTATAACGTTATCGAAAAATTTAAGCCAAAAGAAGGTTTAGACGGCGGAGAAGGAACTGTAGATATGGATATTGAACGCCCCTATTTACTTGAAAAATTGCTTATAATTCGCGCCGCTTGCGAATCAATGGACAAAAAAACAGCCAAAGCCGCTCTTTTGGAATTAAGGGAAAAAGCGTGGCCGTATCAAGTAAGGGAACAGCTTGCGGTTATTGCCGAACTTTTATTGCACAGCGATTTTAACGAAGCCGCCTATGCCGCCCAAAATTTTAAGATTTAGCAATAGAGTTGTTCGGAAACTTCAGTTTCTGAACAACTTCATATAAAAAATGCGGTTTTGTCGAACTTTAGGACTAAAGTCCGCGTTCGCAGGCTTATAGCCTGAAAAACCACAAGACTGGTCAGCGTAGCTGACATGAGACAACCAACT
>JAITUY010000172.1 GCA_031286095.1 Treponema sp.
GATCTGACCGATACTTCCAATCTGGTTCGTATAATTCAGCAGGTACAGCCCGATGAAATTTATAATCTTGGCGCTCAAAGTCATGTACAGGTATCTTTTGAAGTACCGGAATATTCTGCCGATGCTGATGGTTTGGGGACACTGAGACTGCTTGAAGCCATCAGGATTTTAGGCATCGAAAAAAACACACGTTTTTATCAGGCTTCAACTTCTGAACTTTTTGGAAAGGTACAGGAGATTCCCCAGAGAGAGACTACACCTTTTTACCCGCGCAGTCCATACGCCATTGCAAAACTGTATGCCTATTGGATTACTGTGAATTATCGTGAAAGTTATGGGATGTACGCCTGCAATGGGATTCTCTTTAACCATGAAAGCCCTTTGCGTGGTGAAACCTTTGTTACCCGCAAAGTTACCCGCGCCGCGGCTCGTATCAGTCTTGGTTTGCAGGATAAGTTGTATATGGGGAACATTGACGCAAAGCGCGATTGGGGGTTTGCCGGAGATTATGTGGAGCTAATGTGGCTTATGCTTCAGCAGAATGAACCTGATGATTATGTTATGGCTACCGGGGTTACTACCACTGTCCGGGATTTTATTAATATGGCTTTTAAAGAAGCCGGGATTGATTTAAAATGGGAAGGGCAAGGAGTTGCGGAAAAAGGGATAAACAAAACTAATGGTAAAGTTTTGGTAGAAATTGATCCACGCTATTTCCGTCCTGCCGAGGTTGAATTGCTTATAGGCGATCCGTCAAAGGCAAAAGCGAAACTTGGCTGGGAACCAAAAGTTAAATTACCGGAACTTGTTAAAATGATGATGGAAAATGATATAAAACTTGCTAAGCGGGAAGTTCATTTAAAAGAAGGCGGATATAAGATAGAGAATTATTATGAATAAAAACGCAAAGATATATATAGCCGGACATCGTGGTCTTGTAGGCGGAGCGGTATTAAGAAAACTGCAAGTAGACGGGTATACAAATCTGCTGTTCCGCTCTCACGCTGAATTAGACCTTCTTGATCAATCTGCTGTTAATGTTTTCTTTGAAAAAGAAAAACCCGAATATGTTTTTCTTGCCGCCGCAAAAGTCGGAGGTATTGGAGCTAATTCAGCCTATCCCGCTGATTTCATTTATCAAAATACAATGATCGGTTTTAATGTGGTTCACGCGGCTTATAAAAACAACGTAAAAAAACTTATCAACCTTGGTTCGTCTTGTATCTATCCCAAATTTGCGCCCCAGCCCATGAAAGAAGAATATCTTTTGACAGATTTACTTGAGCAAACCAATGAGGCGTATGCGATAGCCAAGATCAATGTGATAAAACTTTGTACCTGTTACAACCGGCAGTATGGAACCAATTATCTTTCTGTTATGCCTACAAATTTGTATGGACCGGGCGATAATTATGATCCAAACGATTCCCATGTGTTACCGGCTCTTATCCGTAAGTTTCACGAAGCGAAAATTTCTGGTTCTGACAGGGTAGCACTGTGGGGCGATGGTTCGCCGCGGCGTGAATTTTTATTTAGCGATGATTTGGCGTCAGCGCTGGTTCTGCTTATGCAAAAAAACAATGCCGTGGATTTGTCAAATACTGCAGGCGATTTTGTCAATGTTGGCAGTGGCAAGGATTTAACCATAAAAGAATTGGCGGAAAAGATACGGGACATAGTATATAAAGACGTATCAAACCGGACTTGTCATATTGAATGGGATAGCTCGAAGCCAAACGGTACGCCGCAGAAATTGCTGGACATTTCCAGAATTACAACTCTAGGTTTTTCGCCTAAGGTTGGGTTAACCAGAGGTATAGAGCTTGCGTATAAGGATTTTATTTCAAAATAGAGTTGTTCGGAAACTTCAGTTTTTGAACAAGTCCAATCAACAACCTCGCCCCAATGGGCGAGGTTGTTGGTTACGATAGGTATGGATTTTATGCGGGTTTAATACCCTTACATACAATTCATAGTGAAGATATTTTTTAACGCCCTAAAGGGCGGGGTATTAAACCCGCAGGCGTAATAAATAATCAAGGAGAAGAAAATGAACGAGAATTTACAAACCCAGAACGAGGAAGAAATTAGTCTTTTAGACCTGTTTACGGTATTATTGCGTTACCGGAAGCTTATTGCCGGTATCATAGTATTGTTTATTGTACTGAGTATTGCCGGGTATTTCGTATATCCTGTTTATCAGTATAAAAGAAAAATTTCAGTATTAAATAAACAAGGTACAATGCAATTAGAAATTGAACCAAAGGCGCGAATGTATGTATCGCAAAATATAGATAGTTTTATTCTTCGTCCTGATATTATTTATGAATCATTGTATACAGCTGGAATGAAGAAATTTACATATAAAGGCGGAAAAATATCACTTGATGATGAAAACAAAACAATGGTTATGTATTTAATAGATATGTTTTGGATAAAAAACACCAGTTTAAGCGGAGATATACTTTTCCAGAAAGATCAGGATAAGATTTTCAATGTAAAGAGAACAGGAGAGAATACAAACATAAATCAAAATCCAGTTTTTGAAGTAACGTTTAAAAATAATGATTCTGAATTGATAATAAAGTTTATGGAATCTATTTATAAATTATGTACTTTAAGAGTCCAAGAAAGTCTTCAACCTTCCGCTCAAATGACAGTAAGCAATTATGAACGCCTTATAAATCTGCCCCATGCCTCTGAGTCTATAAAAATGATAATAGAGAAAGATTATGATAGTTATATCTTTCTTAAAAATTTTCTTGACGGAAAAGAAGCTGTAGTAAAAATGGTTAGCGAGCCTCTAATTGTTGAAGATTTTGTTTCGCTGTCTTTTTATAAGGCTCAATACTTTAAAACCGGTATAATAGTTGTTTTTGCCGGAATTTTCTTGGCGATTATGCTTGCCTTTGTACTTAACGTTATCCGTAGTGTAAAGAGCGACGAAACTGCAATGGAAAAAATCCGCGATGCGTTGGGGAATTTAGGCGGAAAATGATTGTTACATTAAAAGATATCTGGAAAATTTACCCGATGGGAAATATTGAAGTTCACGCTTTAAAAGGCGTAAGTCTTGAGATTGCGCAAGGGGAATTTGTCGCTGTTGCAGGACCTTCCGGTTCCGGAAAAACTACGTTAATGAACATTATCGGTTTAATAGACAGTTTTAGCCGCGGAGACCTGACAATTAACGATCTGAAAATAAAGAATCAGAGCAGAAGGGAACTTGCCCGTCTTCGACGTGATCTTTTAGGTTTTATTTTCCAGTCGTTTAATCTTTTGCCTGTGTTAAATGTTTTTGAAAACGTGGAACTTCCGTTAATTATATCGGGGAAAGGCGGGACAAAAGCGCAAAGGCGTGACAGGGTAAATTATTTACTGGAAGAAGTGGGACTTGCGGACAGAAGCGGGCATATCCCCACGGAGCTTTCCGGCGGTCAACAGCAAAGGGCCGCTATCGCGCGCGCGCTGGTTACAAATCCCAGAATTGTTATCGCTGACGAACCTACCGCTAACCTTGACTCAGGGACAGGCGAAAAAGTTTTAAGCCTGATGAAACAAATAAACCGTGATGAAAAAACAACATTTATCTTTTCTACGCACGATCCTGAAATCTGGAAAATGGCGGATCATGTTGTCTTTTTGCATGACGGTCTTATTAAATCGGAACAGAGGCAATAATGGTCTTTTTTCTGGTTCTTCGCAATATTGCCAGAAATAAAAAAAACAGCGCTATTATCGCTTTGCTTATAGCGGTAATTACTTTTCTTTTCTTTATCGGAAACAGCGTCATTGGAAAATCCAATCTTGGATTGCGTCAGGCTTTTGTACAAAGTTTGACAGGCGACGTGGTACTGGAAGCGAAAGCCGATGTAACCATGAACCTCTTTGGCGCAAATACTCCCATTATTGATACTTTTCTTACAATCCCCGTTCTTCCGGCCTACGGCGCGGTTATGGAAATTATCCGCGCCGAAGAAGGAATTGCAAGCAATGGAATTGCAAGCGCCACAAGTCAGGTATCCGGCAAGGCGTATCTGGATTTATTGGGCGTTCGTGAGCCGGTTTTGTTGTGCGGCATAGACGCGGACAGTTATTTTTCACTTTTTCCTGGAATAATCCTGGAAGAAGGCCGTTTGCTTCGTTCTGGAGAATACGGCGCTATGATTACAGCAGAACGCGCCAAAAGAATTGAGGTCCAAAGCGGACAGTATCCCGTGCCGGGAATGTCTTTGTTGTTAACTTCCGGTAGCGCTATTGGTTTTAAGATACGTGAAGTCCCTCTTGTCGGGATTTTTTCCTATACCAATCCGGGGCAATTTATGAACGAGATTGTAATTATCGATCCGCAGACTGTCCGTGTTCTTAACTCGATTCAGGTGGCAAGCGCACAGGATACCGAGATAGACGAAAGCGCCTTGTCCCTGTTAAATGCAAATACCGATGATATTTTTAGTGATTTTTTTGCGCCGGAACAAAATGAAATAATAGTGGAAGGATTTTCATCTGCTGAAAATTTTTCAGCAGATATGCTTCAGGCGTATTTAAAAGAAACCAAAACGGAGGAAACTGTTGGCTTGTCCGGCGGCGATTGGAATTTTATCATTCTTACGCTGAAAAGAGGTACAAATGTCCGCTCTTTTATATCGTCTTTAAATAAAAAACTCGAGCCTTATGGCGTTATCGCCGTTGACTGGCGTATTGCCGCGGGAACTTCTGCTATTTTATTGCTTTTAATTCAGGCTTTATTTAATATGGGAATATTTTTAGTTTGTGTCGCCGGTGTTATAACGGTAATCAATATTTTATTAATCGGGGTTTTTCGCCGTACGCGTGAAATAGGCACGTTACGCGCAATCGGAGCTTCCGGTATATACATTGCGTCCCTTGTCCTTCAGGAAAATCTTGTGTTGACGGCATTTGCCGGCGCGGCGGGGATTTTTGGAGGCGCTTTGTTTATAAAATGGATAAACTCGCTTTCTGTTATAATTCCAAATGAACTAATAGCTTCATTGCTTGGCGGAAATGTTTTAAGTCTTGGATTTATTCCACATGTGGCGGTTTTGTCTTTTGTTTTGGCTGTTGCGCTGGGGATTGTCGTATCAATTTATCCGGTATATGTTACGGTCAGAGTAGAACCTATGTCAGCGGTGCGTCATGGCTAAAATAGAAAAACCAATTGCGCTTTTAAAACTGGCTCTTAAATATTTAAACCGTTATAAGCGGCGTTACGGGTTTTTACTTATGGCGCTGATTTTTGGGTTTGCGGTTGTAACTTTTATTACTTCGACAAAAGACGGAATGTACAACAATGTATACTATTCGGCGCAGTCGCATTACGCCGGAGATATTGTCGCGCTTGGTTATGATTCAGCGCACGGCTGGCTTCAGCATTATACGCAGGGCGATATTTCAGTTGTATTGAACGCCGCAAATGACGCCGGAATAAAATCAAAATATACGGTGTTAAGGTCTGTGTTCGGAGAAAGAGGCGTCGTTTATTTTAACGGTAACGCCGTTATGCAAAAATATGTTATAGGTTGTGATTGGGAGAAAGAGGAACATTTATTTTCAAAGATGAATTTTGTTTATCCCCGCGCGCAGACAGTTGGCGACGACGGTATTATTCTGTCTGATCCTGTCGCGCGGCAGTTGGGCGCGGTAATGGGAGACAGCGTTATTCTGGAAGTTGATACAAGGTGGGGGCAAAAGAATACAGGGCAGTTTATTGTCAGAGGCATTGTAAAGGATTCCTCTATTTTTGGCTACTTTAAAGTATATGTTTCAAGATTAAGCCTTAACCGTTTGTTACTTTTTGATGACACCGATTGTTCTGTTATTGGGTTCTTTCTTGACAATTCAGCCTCTGCCGAAAAAAACAGGAAAAAACTGCAGGCTGTTTTGGAAGAACGTATACAGTGCGGTCCGCTGGTTTATAACAGGGACGAAATGATAAAAGCGCAAGGGTTGCCATGGTCTGGATTTAAGGTGTTACTGTACACAATGCCCGTGTATTTGTCGGAAATTTCCAACTTGTTAGATGCAATGAACATGATAACATACTTTTTATATGGAATGATGTTGTTAATAATTTTTGTCAGCGCGGCTGTAACATACAGGCTGATACTTCACGAAAGGGCAAGGGAAATGGGTATTATGAGGGCTATTGGTTTTTATGGCGGCGATTTAAGGCTTGTTTTGTGGACGGAAGTTATTGCTTTGGGAATAATCTCGCTGTTTGCGGGATTCTTACTCGCTGGATTTTTAAGCGGCACAGCTTCGTTTGTGTCTTTTTCATGGTTTCCAAGTTTTGAAATATTTCAGAAAAACGGGAAGTTATCAGTTTTGTATCTGCCTAAAACTGTTTTGTTTAATGTGGCTCTTGTATTTGTAACGCTTATATGCGCCGCATTTTTCCCATCGTTTAGGGCTTCTAAAATAAATTTACCAGCGTTATTATCAGGAGAGGCTTTATGATAAACAAGAAAAAATTATCTGTTTTTTTAATATTGTTATGTGTTGTTCATGCATTATGGGCTATTTCAGATCAGGAACTTCTTGCGAGGGTTGACTCTCTTGCAAGCTATCTTGACACGGATTTTCAGGCGGAATACACAATTGTTCAGGATAAACCCGGTCAATCGCGTTCTACAACAGTGGCCGGTGTTTTTCGCAGAGACGCAAAAGAGCAGTATGTAATAGTTATCATGCAACCTCCAATTAGTAAGGGGCAGGGTTACCTTAAAGAGGGAAAAACACTGTGGTTCTACGACCCGGAAAGCCGCCGCTTCAATACAACTTCAAGCGCGGATCGTTTTCAGAATACAAACGCGCGCAATTCTGATTTTACCCGTTCCACGCTGGCTCAAGATTATAAGGTGATCGATGGGGAAGACGCGCAACTGGGGCGTTTTAAGTGCCGGCTTTTAACGCTGTTGGCGGTAACAAACGATGTAACATATCCAAAAATGAAAGTTTGGATTAGTGAAGACGGCTTAATGCGAAAAACGGAAGATTACAGCCTTTCCGGACAGTTATTGCGCACATCGGCAATTCCCGATTACTACAATATTGGCGGCCGTTTTGTTCCAAAACAGATTCTTTTTGTCGAAATCTTAAAAGGGGCCGTAATTAACGGAACCTTTGTAAATGAAAAAACGCAAATAACTATTTCCAAACCTTCTTTTAATAAAGTTGCGGATTATGTTTTTTCAAAAACTTTCCTTGAAAATGTAAACCATTGAAAAAAAAATATATATTTTTTATCTTTGTATTTTTTTTCTCTTTTCATATAACAGCGCAGGTAACAGATGATCTGCTGGATGTAGATTTCGATTCAATTTTTGATGAGTCGTCTGCAAATCAGGACTCTGCCGTGTCGGAATCAGATGCGGGTGTTTCTCCTGTAAACGTAAACCGGCGCGGTATAATTTTTGGCGCTTCTTATGAATTTCAGGGCGGTTTGGCTCCGGGTTGGACCCTTGCCCCATGGCATTTTGACGGGACGGAGGAATACTCCTGGGGGCAGGGCGTCAAAATGGTCTCAAATTTAAGCATAAACGCGCAACTTTCAGAAGTGTTTAAAGTATACACTTCTCTTGGTTATAGAATTCCAGGTAATATTCCAGATTTTAGTTTTTCATTAGGCGATTTCTTCTTTGACTATAATTTTTTAAATACTGTTTTCTTGCGCGCAGGAAAATATGAACACACATGGGGTATTTCAAGTTTCACAAATTTACTTGCGCGCGTACCCGATTTAGGTCCTTCTGGTCCTTCTTATATTATAAAAACGGACATTCCCGTAGGCATTGGCGGTTTTCAAGCGCTTGCGTTAACCAGGGTTAATATCGCAGGGGGTATTTTCCCTAACCAATGGAGTGATCTTGCATTTGGTGTAAAATACAATATTGCCCTTCGTTGGGTTGACTTTAACATAGGTGTATTTTATCAGCGCTATGTGATGCCTACACGCGGGTTTTTGTCGCTGAAAACAACACTGGGAAAAACCGAGTTGTACAGTGAATGGCTGGTTGCGGTTAATACCCATACGGATAATGCTGTAAGCTTTGCCGCCAATCTTGGGTTTGGAAGAGATTTCTTTGGTGATAAGGTTACGCTTGGCGGCGAGGTTTTTTATAACGGCGAGGGTAACACCTACTTTTTCAAACCTGAAACCAGCTTTACAGAAGCTGAAACAGTGCAGTTTTTAAATCAATTTAATATTGCGTTTAATTTTATTTACCGGATTAACGGAAGAGGATCGCCCAGAATCTTTTCAAGTGTAAATTTTTCAACCGCTGAAAATTCATACCAGCTTGTTCCGGGGTTTAAGTTTACGCCGTTTTCAGATATAGAAGTTTATTTTGCCGTGCCGATGGCGCTGGGTGATAAAGATGGTTACTATTATAGGCATAATGCCGATCCGTATAACAGACCATTCAGTATTATGATGCTGGTAACGTTCACAGGCAGTGTATACGCCAGCAGTTTCTAACGTCTAAAAATATGAAATTAAAAAGGGGCTGTCCAAGAAGTAATATCTGGCAGCCCCTATTTATTGTTTTTATGTAAAAAGTTAAGTTACAACTATTTATAATACAAAAGTAGCAGGTTCCCCAACAGTTATTTATGC
>JAITUY010000189.1 GCA_031286095.1 Treponema sp.
ACTTCTTGAAATATCAAATTTCCAGCAGTTTTCCTGCTAGGCTTGTCATAAATTTTGTGTAAATGGTAATGGGAAAAAAATCGAGATTTTCATTTACACAAAAAACAGGATAGGCTCAACCAAAATCAGGCGTATATTTTTTCTCTGATATTTGAATGTATTTTATTCATATTTGAATACATTTTGATAAATTCATGGGCTTCTCTTTTTTCAAAATCCTTCTTAAAGTACCAGACATGCTGATTAAATTCCCCCATTCCTATGTCTTCAAAACGGGTAAGAATAAATAGTATCTCCCCTGTATTTATGACATCAGTTTTTTTATCAAAAAATTTTAGTTTCCTTACATATTCACAGCCTTTAATTCTTACATCAGAATAATCGCCGATTACTTTGTAATTCTCAAGCATATCTTCAATCTTGCGGTTCTTTAACTTTTTATAACCTGTATATTTATTATTTTTCATTTTGAGAATATTCTCCTTTAAAATTAAGGTCATCAAAAAAATCGACGTTTTATTACCTGATTATCGGCTGTTTATGAAGTTTTATTAATAGAGTTGTTCGGGAACTTCAGTTTTCCGGACAACTACCAAGTATTTTTACAGGGCTAAAACTTGCTTTAGCCTGAAAAAATGCAGGACTGCTTAGCGTAGCTGACCATGAGACAACCATCTCGAACCGAGGGTTCCAGTTGTCGAACAAGCCCAATATACTTGTTTAATAGCCCGGAGGTGTCCGAAAAGAATCCTTTGCCACTAATCACACGAACTAAAGGCTGTCTAAAAAATAAGAATTCTATCACGACCTCACAAACCAATGCGAACATAAGAAATATCTCCTGCAAATTAACGCTATATAACGCGGATAACAATAAGACATCAACTAAAAGCTCGTGAGCATACCGGATGTACGCGGTTCGTGGTAAAAAAATCTTGCTTTTTGGACACCCCGGAGCTGGTTTGTCGAAAAAGTCCAAAGATTTTTGGCTTGTTTTAAGTTGTTTTCTCAATGTCTCGGGGGCTTGTACTTCCCCCTTATAATAGTCTATAATGGGCTTATAAGGAATAATTATGGACAACTTGAAACTGCAAATAAAAGAATTGATAATCAGCGCCCTGGACCTTGAAGATGTCAAGCCTGAAAATATAGTCGATTCAGAACCTCTGTTCGGCGAAGGGCTAGGTCTTGATTCCATAGACGCCCTGGAACTGGGAGTGGCGCTTAAAAAGAAATTCGGCGTAAAATTTTCTGCGGAAAACGCGGACAACAAAAAACATTTTGCCTCGGTGGACGCTCTGGCGGCGTATATTGAGACAGCGGGAGAAACGGCATGACCAAAGAAGATATATTAAAAAAGATACAGGAAATATTAACCGAAGAATTTGAAATTGAAAAAGGGGCGGTTGTCCCAGAGGCAAAGCTCTACCATGATCTGGAACTGGATTCCATTGACGCGGTTGATCTTCTGGTAAAAATGAAGTCTCTTATACCGGGGAGAATCGACCCTGAGCAGTTTAAAAAAGCGGTTACCGTTCAAGATGTGGTGGATATACTTTATCCGCTGATTCAAAAGGCCTGATGTTCCTAAAGTTCCGCGGCGTTACCAAAGTTATCTTTTTTATTACCGCGGCGCTTTATCCGGCGCTGGTTTTTTATTTTCTGGTAATCCGTAAAATCCCATTGCGGCTGTTTTCTCTGTTTGTCGTTGTCTTCGCCTTTATTGTCTTTATTACCGGAACATCGGCAAAAAACAAGACAAGGGGCGTTTCTTTTATATGGAATTCTGTCGTGCTTTTGGGGCTGGGGGCTTTATGTTTTTTCATTAACTCAGCCGTAATCCTTAAACTCTACCCCGTGCTGATGAATATCCTGTTCCTGACAGCCTTTGGCGGCACTCTTCTTTCCCCTCCCAGCATGATTTTCCGTTTTGCAGCAATGCAGGACAAATCTATTCAAGGTTCCCTGAACGAAAAAAGGGTTTCCGCCTACTGCCGTAAAGTAACAGTTGTTTGGTGCGGATTTTTTATAATTAACGGAAGCATTGCCGTATGGACTGTTTTTTCAGGTTCAGACGCGGTTTGGTCTTTTTATAACGGCGGAATTTCCTATATACTGATAGGAACCCTATTTGCAGGGGAATTCATAGTACGAAAAATGGTGCAGAAAAATATGCCAAAGAGTATCCCGCTTTCGGCTTTTAAAAACGATTCCCGTCCCCGCTCAACAATTCTGTGCTACGAAGGCGCATGGAGCGATGGCGTCTGCAAAACATGGGGAGATTTTCTTGAAGGCACTGCCGGATTGCGCAAGGTAATAAATACCAAGAACAACGAAAAATGGCTGTTGCACTGCGAGGACTGCTGGTATTTCCTTTTGGCTTTTACCGCCCTGCTCCAGTGTAAAAAAGAGATACTTTTAAGCGCCAATGTAAGTCCCGCCTATATCAAAGAAATCTGCGGCGAAACTACGGCTCCTTTTCTTACCGACCAAATTTTTCCAGAAGGGGAAAGGCCTCAAAATACTTTTCACATTCCTTCTCTTCTCAAGGAATTGCAAAAAACGGACAGCCCGCCTGAAGAAGGGCCTGCGATTAACGCGGATGAAACCTCTATCATCATGTATACATCGGGAAGCACAGGAAAACCAAAAGCGGTAAAACAACGGCTGACGGAATTTGAAGCCGACAACCGTTTTATAATTTCCAAATGGGGCGATGAATTTCTAAAGCGCAAATTATGTTCCACCGTAAGCCAGCATCACATTTACGGTATTTTATTTTCTATACTTTTACCTTTTACTTTGGGAATTCCATTGCGGAGAAAAAGGATAGAATTTCCTGAGGAAATAGAAAAGTTATCTGACACGGAATACATGATTATTACCGTGCCGGCTTTCCTCAAGCGGGCTGTGGAAATAGAAACTGCGTCTAAATTAAACTTAAAATCGCCGTGGATTTTCACTTCCGGCGGAGCGCTTGGTTTTGAAACCGCAAAAAAAACAAACGGGATTTTTGGCTTCTGGCCTGTGGAAGTGTACGGCAGTACGGAAACTTCGGGTATCGCGTGGAGGCAGTCGGTGAACGGGCAGGAATGGACGGTTTTTGACAACGCGCAGATCAGCCAAAATAAAGACGGCTGTCTTGTTATCCGCTCGCCTTATATTAAAAACCCCGCAGGTTTTGAAACCGCCGACATGGTAGAAATCTTGAAGGACGGACGTTTCCTGCTAAAAGGACGCGTTGACTCTGTGGTAAAAATCGAGGAAAAACGTATTTCATTTACAGAAATAGAAAGCCGCATTTTACAGTCCGGTCTTGCGGACGACGTATGTGTGATTTCTCTTGAAGACAAGCGCCAGTACCTTGCCGCAGTAATAGCTTTTAATGGAAAGGGAAAAGAACGATTTGACGGTCTCGAAAAATACGAAATAAATAAATTTTGGAGAGAGTATCTTCTTCAATATTTTGAAAATACCGTTATTCCCAAAAAATGGCGTTACCTTGAAACCCTGCCTGTAGACGCGCAGGGAAAGAAAAAGAAAGAAGATATTGAAGCTCTTTTTTTTAATGAAAAGGAAATTGCGGAAAGCGGCGCTTCTCAAAGCGGCGCTTTCCAAAGCGCAGGATTCAGCGAAGTGGGAAAGGAAAAAGTTATTGAAAAAACAGAAAATTCCGTAAGCCTTGAATTTTTTGTTCCCGATACCAGTCCTTATTTTGACGGACACTTTCCCGGATTTCCCATTCTTCCGGCGGTAGCCCAGGCGGAATTGATTATCCGTTTTTCTTCGCGCTATTTCGGAACCAATATCTATCCGGCGGAAATAAAACGGGTAAAATTTACCAGTTTTATCCGGCCATTTACCCCTCTACTTCTCAAACTGGTAAAAAAAGAAAAAACAATTTCTTTTACAATGGCTTCACCTGAAAATGAAACTGTCTATTCAACAGGGACAGTAATTCTGGGGAAATAAATGAAACAGGGCTTTCTTATTCCCGTATACAGGCACGGTAAAACAGCCTGCCTTCTTGCCGAACATCTTTCCGCTTTTGGTTTGCCAATAATAATTGTAGACGACGGCAACGACGCGGACACCCGTACCCTTCTTGCTCAATACGCCGAAAAAACTCCGCACATTACGCTGGTAAGCCTGAAAAAAAACAGCGGCAAGGGCGGGGCCGTTATCGCCGGTCTTAAAAAAGCGGCAGATTTGGGACTGACCCATGTACTGCAGATAGACGCCGATGGTCAGCATGACGCAGGAAAGGCCGCTTTTTTTCTTGAAGAATCCGCCAAACACCCGGATATGATCATCTGCGGATATCCTGAATTTGATTCAGCCGCTCCAAAAAGCAGGGTAACAGGACGGAAAATTTCCAATTTTTGGGCGGCTGTGGTTACTCTTTCTGACGAACTAAAGGACGTATTATGCGGATTCAGGGTATATCCTGTAGATGTGTCGTTACGCGCAATTAGATGTCTTTTTTTTGACAAGCGCATGGGTTTTGACGCGGAAATTATGGTGCGCCTCTGCTGGAAAAAAGTATTTCCGTTGTTTTATCCCATAAAAGTAAGTTATCCGCAGGACGGAGTTTCCAATTTTCGCATGGTCAGGGATAATATCCGTATAAGCTGGATGTTTACGCGGCTGTGCGCGGGTATGCTCCTGCGCCTGCCCCTGCTTGTCATTCGGAATATCAAACGCGGGAAAAAGAGCCGATGAAAGAAAGAAAAGAAACTCCCATGCACTGGACCCAGCATAAAGAAAAAGCCGCAGGGTATTGGCACGTAAAACTCCTTCTAGTTTTATTCAGGCTGTTTCCCGTTATAATCCTGCGTGTTATAGCGTTTCCTGTAGGTTTTTTTTATTTTCTTTTTTCAAAAAAAGCAAGAACCGAATCAGGGCGTTTCCTGCAAAAAGCCGCGCCTTTTGTTACGCAACATGACATCGAAAAGAAATGCCGTTCCCCTTTTGGTCCTCTGCGGCACATTGTTTCCTTCTCCCTTAATCTGGTTGAAAAACTTGAATCATGGGGCGGCAAGTTTCAGTTTAAGAACATTCATTTTCAAAATGACGACATAGAGGAACTTATCAGAGAACTCGATGACGGAAAAGGCGTTTTTTTGATTACTTCCCATATTGGGAACATTGAACTTCTGCGCGGGCTTGCAAGTTTTAACCGTACAGGAGTGTCGCGGAAAACGCCGATTACCGCCATTATTGACACAAAGGTCAGCAAAAATTTTTCCCGTATGCTTAAAGAACTGAACCCTCAATCAAGCATGGACATTATCAGCGCGGGAGAAATTGGCCCCTACACCGCGGCCGCGCTGGAAGAAAAACTTTTTATAGGCGAAATGGTAACGATTGCAGGAGACAGAACTGCCGTAGGCGGTTACGGGAAAAATATAATGATTCCGTTTCTTGGAGAGGACGCGCCTTTTTCACCGGGTATTTTTTATCTGGCCGCTTTGATGAAAGCGCCAATTTATTTTGTCTTTGCCATTCGCAGAGGGGATTTGTCAGTATTGCCGGAATACGATATGCATGTACATAAAAGCAGGGTTCCTCTTGAACCTCAAACGGGCCCGAATGCTGTTGAACCAAAAACCGGCAGTTCCCCTCTTGTATATTCCAGAAAGGAACGGCTTGCTCAAGGTTCACTTCTTGCCCATTCTTTCGTTAAACTTCTGGAAGACTACTGTAAACAAAACCCTTTTCAATGGTATAATTTCTATGACTTTTGGGCAAAAGAGGCATGATTATGAGATCAAAAGAAAATAACGGACCATACAATATTTACACAGAAACGGAAATTGACGTTGAGTTTTACGACTTGGACCCTTTGCAGGTTGTATGGCACGGGAACTATATAAAATATTTTGAAACGGGACGGCGCGCGCTTTTGGAAAAAATCGGCTACAGCTATGAAGAAATGGTGGAATCCGGGTTTGCCTTTCCGGTAACTGAAACTACCGTAAAATATCCTGATTCGCTACGCTACAAAGACAGGATACGGATAAAGGCTATTCTTGAAGAATATGAAAATTGTCTCATTATACGGTACGAAATCCGCAATGTTAAAACAGGAAAACTTACCACTAAAGGTTCCACAACCCAAATGGCATACGATATCAAAAACCGTGAATCATGTTTTGTCTGTCCCGAAATTCTAGTAAAAAAAGTTTCAGCCTTTATAAACGGGGATAAACAGTGAAGCGCAATGCCGCGGTTCGAGGTATCATAGTTATTGCCGGGTTTTTTATTTGTACGGCGGGACTGCGGGCGCAAACCCCGCAGGAAGAAATTTTCCGCCACCCTTTGAATCAACAAAACATGTCTGCCTTCAAAACCACCTGCTCGCGCCTTGCCGGGCGTCCATTGATACGGGGGAATTTTGAACAGGAGAAAACAATAAGCAGACTCGACCGTTCGCTTAAATCGTCGGGTAATTTTATTATCGCCGCCGGATTGGGCATGGTATGGGACACGGTTAAACCTTTTCCCTCTACTCTTGCGCTGGGGAAAGATTATCTTATACAGTCCCGCCCCGGCGGACAAAAAACCGTTTTAAACGCGCAGGGAAACGAAATTTTTATCCGCATGGCGGAAGTTATAAACGCGGTATTTTCAGGTAACAGTCAAGGATTGCTGGACAATTTTGAAGTTTACTATTCGAGTAATGCCGCTGAATGGGAACTGGGGCTTTCTCCAAAGAATACCGCTATAGGTTCCTTTGCGCAGAGAATTATCATGAAAGGCGGCGCAGAAATCAGGTCTATTCTTATATACGAGCAGAACGGCGACACTGTACGCTATATTTTATCAAACCAAAGTTACCCATCGGAATTGAACACAAATGAAAAAACTTTTTTCACTCTCCCATAATGCATCCACCTGGGGACTTTGGCTGTGGTTTCCGGTTCATCTTGCCATTCCCCTGTTTCTCCTGTTTTCTATTTTCACCGTAGGACCTGTCCGCGTAAATACGACATTGTTCGACATGCTTCCGCGATCAAACCAGGTCAAAGCGGTAATGTCGGCGGATGCCGTTCTTGCGGAAAAGAGCGGACGGGAGCTTGTTATACTTTCCGCCTCTTCTGATTTTGAAAACGCAAAAAAAGGCGCGGTAATGTTATACGAAAATTTTGAACAGTCCGCTGTTTTTCAGGATATTTCACTTTATTTTGATTCTGACATCATGGCGGATTTTACCCGCTACCTTTACGATTACCGCTTTGTAATCGCCGGGAAGGAAACGCTTGACCTGCTGGAAAACGGAGGAGCCGTTGAAATAGCGCAGGACGCTCTTGCGTCCGCTTTTAGCGCCTTTAATTTTATTTCCCTTAACAATATCGAAAACGATCCTTTTTTTCTTGCCGAACGCCGAATGGGCGAATTTTTATCGTCTTCCCTGCTTGCAGGAGGAAGCCTCGGCATAAAGGAAGATGTTTTGTCCGCGCAGAAAGACGGGACATGGTATGCGCTATTACGCTTAACGCTAGCGCAGAAGGGAGTTTCTTTGCGCGCGGAACAAAACGCCGTTGGAAAAATTTATTCTGCGGCAAAAAGTATAAAAGAATTCGTACCGGGACTTGAATTTTATTTTTCAGGAATTCCGTTTCACAGTTATGAAAGTTCTTCAGGCGCGCAAAGGGAAATTTCTTTAATTGGTACGATCACAATTATTATAATATTAATTATGTTCCTGTATGTTTTCCGCTCGCCTGCGCCTGTCTTTTATTCAATTATGACAGCGGGCGTTTCACTGGCTCTTGCTACAGGAACCGCGCTACTTATTTTCAGGGAAATTCATATCATTACTTTTGTTTTTGGCACTACTCTTATCGGAACCTGCGTGGATTATTCCGCCCATTTTTTTGTTCACTGGAAGGGAAATCTGTCTCTGAAAAACGGCGCGCAAATACGTTCCCATATTTCAAAAAGCATTATCATGAGCTTTATTTCTACAGAAATTTGCTTCTGTGTTTTTATGTTTGCGCCGTTCCCCATTCTAAAACAATTCGCCGTCTTTTCAATGGCGGGACTAATCAGTTCTTTCCTTACTTGTTTTTGTATCTATCCGCGCCTGAAAATGCCGGAAGAAAACAAAAGGCGGTTTATGTTTTTTGAAAGCAAAATTTTTCTCCGTCTTAAAAATCTGTCCCTGCCCCGTGCGGTACAAACCGCTCTTATACCCGCCCTTGTCCTTTTTGCCATAATACTCCTTGCGTTCAATTTTTCGTCGGTAAAAATAGAAAACAATCTTTCTTCCCTTTACACTATGTCCGCTAACCTGCTGGAATCGGAAAAGCGGACGGCGCAGGTTCTGGATTACACCTCCTCCGGCTGGTACTTTATTGTCGAAGGCTCCAGTCCAGAAGAGACACTGCAAAATGAGGAAGCCCTTATCACTCGTTTGGAAAAAGAAGTTGCGCGTGGAAACCTTGGGTCTTTTCTTGGAACTTCGCTTTTTGTTCCCTCAATAAAAAAGCAAAAAGAAACATATAACGCCATGAAAGCCCTGCTCCCTCTTGCTCCAGCGCAGTTTGAATATCTTGGTTTTCCTCAACGTTATGCGCAAGTTTTTGAAAACGAATTTTCCGCTTTAGCGCAAAGATACTGCCTTCCCGAAGATGAATACATGGCGTCAAACGTGCCTTCCCTCGCGGGTATTTCAAAATTGTGGATAGGAGAGCAAGGTGGGAATTGTTACTCCTGCGTTCTGCCCCTCAAACCCGCAGATGAAGCGGTTTTTAGAGCCGTTGCAGATGAATTCGATTCTGTTTATTTTGTAAACAAGGCAAAAGATATAAGCCGCGATCTGGATAGGCTTACAAAAACCATGCTGTTATTCTTTCTTGCCGCCTACATTGTCATATCCATTGTAGTCTGCGCGGTATATCCTTTGCGGGACAGCGTTAAAATCTGCGCGCTTCCTCCTCTGCTGGTTCTGTCCGCTCTCGCCCTGTTGTCCGCTAACAAAATTCCCCTGGGCTTTTTTTCAATAGCGGCTCTTGTTCTGGTTTTTGGGTTGGGATTGGACTATATCTTTTACATGACGGGGAAGAAGCAAGGAGAAGGAACCGGTCTTACCTCTCTTGCTGTAGTTTTATCGTTCCTGACTACCCTGCTCTCTTTTGGCGCTTTGGTTTTAAGCAGTTTTACTCCGACTCATATTTTCGGACTGACTGTTTCGGCGGGGCTTGGCGCGGCTTTTATTTTTGCAATGCTTTTACAGTCAAGAAAATCTTGAGAAAACCAGCGTAATTCAGGTTCTCTTTCCGCTCCTTCAATCCCTGTTGCCAAAATATAACGCCCGCCGGAATTGCCTGAAAGTTCGTAAAGGTTCAATTTGATAATAGAAGCGACAGCCGCGCCAAAAATAAACCAGCCGTCTTTAGAAATAAAAGAGGGCGCGTCCGCCATATCAAAAACCGACAATCCGCGTAGTTTTAAAAAACATTCTTTGAGCGTCCATATATGATAAAAACGCGCCCCGTCAAATTGTCCGCCGGATTCAATATAATCATTCTCTGAGGCGGTAAAAAATTCCTTCGCTATTTCTTTCGCCCTTGAACGCGGACGTACAAGCTCAACATCACATCCGGTACGCAGATTTTGACCCGTTGCCAGCGAAACCGCAGTCAAATTTCCTGAATGGGAAATGTTGAAATCAGTATCACTATCCGCAAAGAAAGGCCGCCCCGATATGTCTTTGGCTATATCGTCCCCTGTAATTGGTCTGCCTTCACATAAGGATAATATACATCTTGCCTCAGCGCTTAAAAGTTTACGGCGCTCTGTTCTTTTGTGTTGATTATTAAGATTGTTTGACAAAAGCGACAAATTTATATAATATGACATATCTTTAGATTCTGGGTAACTTTTTTGAGCAATAAAAAAACGGTCATAATTTTATTCCTCTGCTGTTGTTCATGCGCATCAAAGGTTCCGGTCAAAGAAGACCGGCTTTATATCTACCTGACAGGCAGTTCAAAATATTTTTTACTGCCCGCCGTGGATATTGAAAATCCTCTGGACATGGCGCAAAGCATCTCCGCTGAATGGCAAGGCAACGGCTATTCATTCAATGCATGGGTAAAAGCGGACAAGGCGGGAATGGAAATGGTCCTGTTGAATGAACTCGGCGTAAACATGGGAGAACTTTCCTTCCGGGACGGGCTTGTATCTTTCTCTTCTCCGCTGTTTCCAAAATCCCTGAAACCCGAATATATTATAGCCGATTTTCAACTCTGCTTCTACAGCGCCGGAGCGCTCCGTCAGGCTCTTGAAGACTGCGGTCTTTCCTTTGAAAACTCGGGAAGCATAAGACGCATTCTTCAAGGAAAAACCGTTATTATAGAAATTGAAAAAAATCAAAACGCCGTAAGGCTCACTAATCATTTGCGGGGATATACCTATACTCTGAAAGGCAGTTTCAAGTGAAAAATATAAGATTGTCGGCTCCAGGGCTTATCTGTTGCGCCGGAAAAAACAGAAAAGAGCTGTATGACTCCTGCCTGACCGGTTTTCAGGGCGGAATGATAATGCGTGAACTGCACGGCGCAAACGTAAAATTCCCCGTTGGAACAATATCCGCAGAACTGCCCGAAGTCGATTTTCCTCCGTCAGCTTACGCCGGAGGAACCAGAATTATCCGCATTATTGATTCGGCTCTGGAACAGATACGCCCCGAAATTGAAAACGCCGCCTCCAAATACGGCGCGGAAAAAATCGGCGTCTGTCTTGGCTCATGCGACAACGGCTCGGAAGCTTCACTTTCTGCCCACCGTACTCTGTTTGAACAAGGCGCTTTCCCGCAGGATTATAGTCTGCGTTTTCAAAGCGCCTCATTCCCCGCTGAATTTGTCAGCAAAAAATTCGGCATTTCAGGGCCGGTATTTACGGTAGCCACAGCTTGCGCTTCGGGGGCAAGCGCAATTATCAGAGGGGCGGAATTGATAAGAGCCGGTTTGTGCAGAGCCGTCATCGCGGGAGGCGCGGACATTGTTTCTGACACCGTTCTTGCGGGGTTTCATTCTCTTGAAGCAGTTTCGGACAGCCTTACCAATCCGTTCAGCAAGAACAGAAAAGGGATCAACCTTGGCGAAGGGGCGGCGTTTTTTCTTCTTGATATGGAAGAGAATTCCCCTGTTGAACTTTTAGGCGCGGGGGAAAGCGCGGATGCGTATCACATAACAGCGCCGGGAACGGACGGGGCAGGTCCTGCAAAGGCGATGAAAGCCGCGCTTGCGAATGCGGGACTGGACAGCGGACAAATCGGCTACATAAATCTTCACGGTACGGGTACTGAATTAAACGACAAAGCCGAAGCCCTTGCCATGAAAGCGGTGTTTGATGAAATACCTCCGGTAAGTTCCACCAAACCAATCACCGGACATACGCTGGGAGCGGCGGGAGCGCTGGAAGCGGCTATCTGCTGGATGGTGCTGACAGAGCAAAAAGGCATTCCCGTACACTGCTGGGACGGCGTTCACGATGAAGAAATCCCCGTTTCTCCATGCGAAACGGCTTTTCAAAAAGCGCCTTCAATATGTATGAGCAACAGTTTTGCTTTCGGCGGATGCAACGTCAGTTTAATTTTAGGAAGGAGATAAAATTGATCGAACAGGAAGAACTGCAAACTATCATACCGCACAAGGGAAAGATGCTACTCTTAAGCAGAGTTATTGAGTATAATAGTAATGATCATAGTATCCGCGCGGAATATGATGTCGTCAAGGATTGTATTTTTTACGATCCGGCGATAGACGGCGTACCTGTTTGGGTCGGGTTTGAATTTATGGCTCAGGCTATTTCCGCACTTTCAGGAATAAGAAGCCGGGAGAAGGGAGAAAAACCAAAAATCGGTTTTATTCTTAGCGTTCCGGCTATGCGTATGGAAATTCCGCTCTTTAAGGCGGGCAGTCCGGTAGAAGTCCGCGTAAAAGAAACTGATTGTACGGATATGATTTACAGCTTTGACGGAGCGGCTTTTTGGGAAGGCAAAAAAGTTATGGAAGGAAAGTTAATGGTTATAGAAGTCAGCGATGAAAGGTTTAATGAGCTGACCGGAGGAGTATATTTAAGGTGAACGAAGAAAAAAAAGTTCTTGTAACTGGAGCAAGCAGGGGCATAGGACGCGCCATTGCCCTTGCCGTATCCGAAGCGGGGTATCAGCTAACGGCTCATTATCATAAAGGAAAAGAATCTGCCGAATCCCTTCAAAAAGAAATTCTTGAAAAGGGCGGAAATATTGAGTTAATTCAATTTGATGTTAGCAACAGGGACGAGTGTCAGGAAAAACTTGACGCATGGTCTGAAAAAAACGGGGCGTTTTGGGGAATTATCTGCAACGCGGGAATATCCGCCGATGATTCCTTTCCCGGCATGAGCGGCGAATACTGGGACTCGGTTCTTCGCACCGATCTTGACAGTTTTTACAATGTGCTTCACCCTCTCATAATGCCTGTATGCCGTAAAAAACGCGGACGTATCATTACAATTTCTTCGGTATCGGGTATCACGGGGAACAGAGGGCAAGTAAATTACAGCGCCGCAAAAGCGGGCATTATCGGGGCGACAAAAGCCCTTGCAGTGGAACTTGCAAGCCGTTCCATAACAGTAAACTGCATAGCGCCGGGCATTATCGAAACCGAAATGATCCGCGATGTACCAATGGACATAGTCCTTCCGTCAATCCCTATGGGCCGTACCGGAAGGCCGGAAGAAGTAGCGGCTTTGGCAGTGTTTCTTCTTTCAGAACCGGCTTCGTACATAACGCGGCAGGTAATTTCAGTTAACGGGGGAATGGTGTGAAACGGGTAGTTATTACAGGCGGTTCAATAGTAAGCGCGCTGGGCAGTGAGTGGCCGGACATATTTGCAAAACTTAAAGAGAAAAAAAACTGCGTCCGCTACATAGGCGAATGGGAAAAATACGCGCGCATGAATACAAGGCTCGCGGCTCCGGTTGATTTTACCATGCCAGATTACCCGCGCAAAAAAACACGGGGGCTTGGCAGAGTCGCCAAGCTTGCGCTGGTTTCAGCGGACAAGGCGCTGGCGCACGCGGGCATAAGTCAGGACGATCCTGAATTAAAAAACGGACGTTGCGGTATTGCTTACGGTTCTTCAATGGGCAGTGTCGATTCAATCATGGACTTCTACAGTATGCTTGTCATGGACGATATATCAAAAATGAGCGCAACTACCTATATCAAGGCAATGCCTCAAACCTGCGCCGCGAATATCGGCGTGTTTTTCGGCCTGACAGGAAGGATTATTACAACTAACACCGCTTGTACATCAAGCAGTCAGGCTATCGGTTTCGCTTACGAAACAATACGACAGGGTACTCAGGATATTATGCTTGCGGGCGGCGCGGAAGAATTAACTCCGGCGGACGCCGCAGTTTTTGACACACTCTTTGCCGCAAGCTCAAAAAACGACACCCCCGAAAAAACTCCCGCCGCTTATGACAAAAACCGCGACGGTCTTGTTATCGGCGAGGGGGCGGGAACGCTCATTTTGGAAGAATATGAACATGCGGTGAAACGCGGCGCGAAGATAATTGCCGAAATCGTAGGCTTTGGAACCAACACGGACGGCACTCACATAACGCAACCGAACCGCGCCACTATGGGTATCGCCATGAAACTTGCGCTGGAAGACGCGGGGCTTGATCCGTCTGCCATCGCTTATGTTAATACACACGGAACCGCCACAGACGCGGGCGATATAGCCGAAAGCTGGGCGACCGCTGATGTTTTTCAAAGACCCATTCCCGCAAGCACCTTAAAAAGTTATGTGGGACACACATTAGGAGCCTGCGGTGTAATTGAAGCATGGATCGCCATAAATATGATGAAAGAAAAATGGTTCTGCCCCAACCTTAATCTTAAAGAACTTGATCCGCAATGCGGGCCTCTGGATTATATAACAGGAGACGGACGGAATATTGAAGGCGAATACATCATGTCCAATAATTTCGCTTTTGGCGGAATTAATACTTCACTTATCTTCAGGAACTTGTCATGAATCAAAAAACACTTGAAATCGGCCAAACTTCGTTTGACTCCGATTTAACGCCGCCGCTCACGCGGCTGACAATAGAGTTAGGCAAAGACAGGCTTACTGTAGAAACTCTTGTCTGTGCGGCAAAAAAACAAATTGACGTGCGGCTTTGCGGCGGCGCTGAATTTGAGGCAATGATCGACGGGGGCGCGGCTCTTCTTGACACCACGCTTGAAAAACACGGCGGAATCTACGGCGTTACAACAGGGTACGGCGATTCCTGTACCGAGACTGTCAATCCTGATCAATACCGCGAACTGCCTGTCAACCTGACGCGCTTTCACGGCTGCGGTATGGGTGATTATTTTGACGATGAAACTGTCAGGGCGTTGATGATTATACGGCTAAATACATTAGCTCAAGGCTATTCAGGCGTAAGCATGGAACTTCTGCGCTATATAGAATTTTTTATTAAACATGACATTCTGCCCCTTGTTCCGCAGGAAGGCTCCGTAGGCGCTTCCGGCGATCTTACTCCCTTATCTTATCTGGCGGGCGCGCTCATAGGCGAGAGGCAGGTCAAGTATCAAGGCAAAGTCCGCCGTTCCTCCGAAGTGCTGACGGAACTGGGCAAGGCTCCCTATCAATTCCGTCCAAAAGAAGCAATCGCCATAATGAACGGAACGGCGGTAATGAATGCGGTCGCAGTCCTCGCTTTTTCAGATGCGGAATATCTTGCCGGTCTTGCCTGCCGTATCACCGCGATGGTTTCAATCGCCCTCATGGGAAACGCTTACCACTTTAACCAGCGGCTTTTTGAATTGAAGCCCCATGCAGGACAGGCGCTTTCTGCTGAAAAAATACGCGCCTGTCTGCCGGAAGGAAAACAAGGCGCGCTTCCCGCGCCGGCGCGGATTCAAGACCCGTATTCCATTCGCTGCGCTCCCCATGTAATCGGCTTGTTTTACGATATGCGCGAAACACTGCGCGCGTTCATCGAAACCGAAATGAACAGCGCCAACGATAATCCGCTGATTGATCCCAAAACCCAATCGGTATACCACGGCGGACATTTTTACGGCGGACATATATGTTTCGCTATGGACTCGCTTAAAAACATTACCGCCAATATAGCGGACTTACTGGACAGACAACTTGCCTTGCTGGTCGATACCAAATACAACCGCGGACTTCCCCCCAACCTTACAGGAACGTTAGGCTCTATCTCATTGAATCACGGTTTCAAGGCCGTGCAGATTGCCGCTTCCGCCTGGACTGCCGAGGCGCTGAAAAATACAATGCCCGCAAGCGTGTTTTCCCGTTCCACCGAATGCCACAATCAGGACAAGGTGAGCATGGGGACTATTTCTGCCCGCGATTGCGCGCGCGTCAACAAACTTACCGCGCAGGTTACCGCCGCTTTAATGTTGGCCGCTTTTCAGGCAATAAATCTGCGGTTGAAAAAAAATGAACTTGCATTGAACAGCTTGGGACAAACGGAAAAAACATACAACGAAATCTCCGCTTTTTTTAAACCGCTGGAAAACGACCGCCCGCTGGAGGACGATCTGCGCAAAACACTGAAATTAATTGAGGAGCGGCATTTTAGCCTATGTCCATGAAACTGAAACTCATTTATCCCCGGTGGAACAAATTGCCGGGACAGACCACTTTTAACCTGCCTCCGCACGGTCCTGTAGTATTTGCCGCCGCTTTGCCAGCTGACATAGATGTTACTTTTACCGATGAAAATGTTCAAACTCTTGACTTTGACGAAGACTGCGATTTAGTCGCAATCTCCATGATGTTAAGCACTCAGGTAAAACGGGGCTGGGCTATCGCGGACGAATACCGCAGACGCGGCAAGCAGGTGATTTTCGGCGGTATTGCCGTTATGTTGCACGCGGAGGAAACAATTCCGCACGCGGACTCGGTGTTTTTGGGAGAAGCGGAAACCCGCATGGCGCAGGTTATCGCCGACTGGAACGCGGGCAAACTGCAAAAAGTGTACAACTTTATGCCCCA
>JAITUY010000019.1 GCA_031286095.1 Treponema sp.
AATGTGCTTGTTTTTCTCGGCGTTGCTGATTCTGTCTATACATTCCTGCGCCTTTACAATTCTTACCTCCAGCCAGGAATCCGCGATACGCTCATCGGGAATTTTCGGCCTGCATGTCCAAACCGGATTTCTGATTCCGTACTGAACTATCAGTTCGAGTATTTTAGAATTGATTACATCCCGCAACCCGTTCAACATTTGGGCAAACTGGCTGTCAGATATCATTTCCTCTCCGGCACAGATCCTGAGCAGTTTTAACAGGGTTTTCCAGTCGTTCTCCGGGGCAATAGCCTGGGAGACTGCCAGGAATTCGCCCAGATCTTTAACCACCTGCGCCGCCTTGACAGGGGAAAATTTCGGGTCAACCGCAAACGGCCCTTCGGTAAAGTTGGGGTCGAATTTTTTCAACAGTACGGGGTAGTCAAAATTCGCCAGTTGAAAAATGGTCATGATCAGGTTGTAACAGCGGTTTACTCCGCCTATCCGGTCGCTGTCAAATTTTGCCGAAAGTTCCTCAATATCTTTGCTGATCTGAACAGTTAATTCCTCAGGGGGGGTGTTTTTGGATCGCTGCTCAATAACCGCCGGGTTAAGCTGTTTGACCGTATCAATAATTGACTGATCCATGAAGGCTTCCAGCACAATCTGCCGCAGACGCGCTGTTTTGGTCATATCCTTCATAAAAATCCTGATCGGCAATATCAGCTTATACAGCGAATAGAAAAATTGGCCCAATGAGGGATCGCACTCTTCGCTTTTTGCTCTGAAAAACTTGGAATACTTGTTTTCTCCCAGTTGTTTTAGTCTCTGTTTAAGGACAATTTCCTTGTCCGACAGGTTTTCATTGCTTTCGCCTGATAAAAAATTAATTACTTTTCCAACAACATCTGCCATAAAAAACTCCCTATTTGTAAATATAGATCATTGCGAAAAAAAATTCAATAATGTGGTATACTGTTCCGGGGGAAATTTTGGTATTATTTGATATTTTTTGCTATGGACATGGCATTTTCTTTGTGGTTTTGCAAACCTTGCTGATGTTCGGCTTCTTTCTGGAATGGCTGCATGACAGAAAAGCCTGTAAAATGGGCTGTCAGACCGCGCTCCCAAAGGTTTCGGTCATCGTCCCCATCCACAACGAAGGCCGGCGCATGGAAGCCCTGCTGAAAAGCCTCCAGGAACAGGATTGCTTTAAGGACGCCCTGCGTCCTGATGACGCCTCGCGTCCTCATGGTGTCTGTCCCCAAATAATCTTTGTAGATGACCGTTCAGACGACGAAAGCCCCGCCATGCTCGCCCAATTCGCCAAAGACGCGGCGGAACGAGGTGTTGAAAACTGCACAATTATCACCCTGAAAGAGAACCCTGGCCCAAACTACAAACAGTACGCGCTTTCGGCGGGCATAGCGGCGGCGCGGGGGGATTTCTTCCTGTTTACCGACGGCGACTGCGAAGTGCCGCCCGGCTGGATACGCGCCATGGCCTGCCGCATGACCGACCCGGAAGTCGGCGCGGTTATAGGGCCTGTGTTTAAAAAAAAGCAGGGGAAAGGCTTTTTTCCCCTGTACCAATGCTATGATCACGCGGTGCGCTACAACTACCTTGCCGGGGCAATAGGGCTGGGCGCGGCAGGCGGCGGTTTTGGAAACAACATTATAATCAGAAGGGAAGCGCTTGACGCCGTTGGCGGATACGGCGCGGTTCCTCCTTCCCCAACCGAGGACGCCGCGTTAATCTCGTTGATACGCTCCCGGCGCAAATACCGCGTACACGCCGCCGCCCTGCCCGACGCGGCTGTGGAAACCGCCGCCGAAAAAACATGGCGCGGTTTTATCAGCCAGACCCTGCGCTGGAACAACGGCGGCCTTTTCAGCCCTGAATCAATGACGCGCTTTAACTACAACCTGCTGATGCTGGTAATAACCACGGGCATACTCGCCATACCCCTGCTTCCGTTTTTCCCCGGCCTGTGGCCCATGCCCGCCGGCGTCTACATCGTGATGCTGGAAAACACAATCGCGGCCTTCGGCCTGTTCCGCAAGAAACTCCCCAAAGGCGGGCTTCTGAACCTGGGCTATGTATTAACCCTTCTTTTTACGCCTGTGTATTTCTCCCTGATGACAATAATGGGCTACTGCAGAATAAAGATAAAATGGAAAGGGAGGGTAATTGCAAAGAGGAAGTAAATGCTTATTGTAATGTATTTTAAAAATCTTCAACAACAGGTTCTTTAGCCCGGTCGGAATAACCCATATAAATGATTGTAGCTCCGTCTATTGCATACTGGTTTATATACTTTTTACGCGTTTTAATGTTGTAAACATCAACAAATGAAACCCACCCGCCTTTATATCCATGAGCTATCCTATCCTTATCTCCCGTAAAAAAGAAATCATTGAAAATATCTGTTTTTACAGGCGGAATTGCCCATATATTTTCAGAAGCATTATATATGCCTGCATAATTTTTTGTAAATTTGACTGTAAAAAATAATTTGCCTTCTAACGGACAGGTAAAATTATCAACGAGCCTAATTGACATTGTAGGTTTGTCACCCTTATACCGCCAATCGTGTTCATCAATTTTAATCAACAAATTATCAGGCAGCTGGGCGTTAAGTTTATCAATATCAAGCGTATTAAAAAAAACCAAGCCAGGATTCACAAAATTTATATCTATATTCATTGTCAAAATAATAATTTTTTTCATTATATTGCAGTCCATATTTCTCCGCCATTTGAGAAATAAATTCCTTAACGGTTATGGTACATTTGACAATAGCGCCGTCATTTTGAATTTCATATACAGCTTCATCATAATCTTTTCCGCTTCCATAAGAATCGGGATTATCAATCCAAACAAGATAATTATTAAAAAAATATATCTTTGGTTCATTATCTTCAATATCCAGATAATATCTTTTGCCCGTTTCAAGAACAAGTTTTTTTTCAGTTAAGTTATATAATCGATAATTGATTGTCGTTGTATCTAAACGATAATGGGTCGTGTGAGCAAAACCTTCCCCTCTTGAATATCTATACAAACGTCTATCGCCATAATTTTTGGTTAACGCAAAAGACATTTTACTGTCTTCGGTATTGAATAAAATGGCATCGGCAAATCCGCCAAGTATTTTAACATTGTTTTTATTTATTATAAATTTTTTCTCATTATTATTTTCAACAATAGCAAAGTTACCGGTAAAATTTCCCGCTTTTTTATATTGGACTTGTTCGACAACTCGGTTAGTTGTCGAGCAAGTCTTGCAAAATGCTCCGCATTTTGCTGTTTTTAAGCGGAAGTTGTTCAGAAAACAACCCTAGTTATTAACGCCGTGTAAGCCGCCGCCAGGGGTTTATTCCGAAGCGAATCAAAAAATAAAGCCAGCCCCAGCCGAAACCTGCAAGATGGGTAAGGTGGGCAGTATTGCCCCGTCCCCCGCTGATACTGAAAAACAGTTCCAGCGCGGTATAACCCAAAACCATCACGGGGGCGCGAATGGGGAGAATGCCCCAGATATAAATTATTGAGTCGGGAAAAAGCACCGCGTAGGCAAGTTCTACGGCAAAGATCGCGCCGGACGCGCCCATTAACGCTACCATGTAATTACGCGTAAGACAATAAGCCGCAAAAGAAAAAGCGCCCGCCAAGGTTCCGGTAACAAAGTAATAAAGCAAAAACTCTTTACTGCCCATTTGTCTTTCAACATGCATGCCAAAAATTAAAAGACCGAGCATATTGAAAAAGATGTGCCGGAAATTTTCGTGCATGAACATATAAGTAACAAAAGACCAGACCCATTTATATTTTATAACGGCAAGCGGAATCATTGACATATGTTCCGCCAGAAAAAACCAGACGTCTCTTCCGAAAAGCGCCCCTAATGCGAAAATGATAATGTTTATTCCAATAAGCCAGAATACCGCGCCGAATGTCTGATACCTGAAAGGTCGTCTTATTATACTCATATTTTAAGGATACAGAACTTTACCAACCCTGTCGATATGGGTTTTTGATCAGAGTTTGAAGTTTTAGAATATATAGAAACATCGACAAAATACGGTATGTCAGAATCGTCAAAATCTCCCGCGATATGCAGAAGATCGGAGCGGGTAAAAACGCCATCGGTTTTAAGCGACAAATCAATATCGGTCCCTCTGCGAAATTTCCCTTTGCACGGCTTCCGTAAAGTACAACCTGTTTAATGCCCGGATATTTATTTACTATAGATTTAAGCGAAGATAATGTTCTATCGGGTAATCCGTATTTCATTTTAGTCCAAACCTTCCATTTTTTCATTCAGTTTGTTAAATTGAATATAATGGACTTGTTCAACAACCCGGTTGGTTGTCTCACAAGTCTTGCGGTTTTTCAGGCTATAAGCCTGCGAACGCGGACTTTAGTCCGAAAGTTCGACAAAACCGCGTTTTTTTATAGCCATGTATAATTCGTTGGCTGTTTCTTCGTCATACACATGAGAAGCCGTATTTCGGTCATTGATCATGTCCATCCAGACTTCCCCGTCTTCAATAATATCCTTGTTGAAAGCGTGCCGAACCGCGTTTTTACTGCCGATAATGTCTGTTATTCCCTGTTCCTCAAGGTAGTCTTTTATCACACTCCATGCCAGTTTAAAAGTAAATTCAAAACCTTGTATCATTCATTGCTTTTCAAGATCAGTCAGTTCACGTTCTTTGGACAGTTCAACGGCGGCTTTAAGAGTAGTCAACGCTTTTTTAAAACGCTGTTTCCAGAGGATATCTTCGTTCATATCGTTTCTTATTACAGTATTATGTCTGCGCAGGTTTAAGTCAACCTTATGCGATAAACGTCTCTGCTATACTACGGTACTCCGCGACAGTTTCGGCGTGGACGGCTTTTTCGCGCAAAGCCGCGCCGCCTGTAATCCCTTTTGTGTAGGCGCAAAATTGTTTTCGCATTTCAAGACAGGCGGTGCGCTCGCCTATGTCCGCAGAAAGCATTTCAAGGTGGCGCATTGCGGCGGCTATCCGCGCAGAAAACGGGGCGGGTTGCCAAGCGCCTGTTTCCAGCAGGAAGCGCGTCTGCGAAAAAATGAAAGGGTTGCCCATCGCGCCTCTTGCGAACATTACGGCGGCGCAGTTTGTCTCCTGGAACATTTTTAGCGCGTCTTCTGGCGTGTAAAGATCGCCTGAACCTGTAACGGGAACGCTAAGGCGCGAGACAAGGTCTGCAATGTGAGACCAATCGCTTTTGCCGCCGTAATTTTGCGCGCGGGTGCGCGGGTGCAGGCTTACCATTTCTGCCCCGGCTTCGACGGCGATTCTTGCGCACTCTGCGTAGTTGATAGATTTGCTGTCCCACCCGGAACGTATTTTGATCGTTACGGGGACAGAGCCCAAACTTTCGCGTCCAGCGCGAACCGCGGCTGATACTATTCTGCCAATGGCGGACGGGTTTTTCATCAGTGCCGATCCCGCGCCGTTTTTTACAACTTTTGGTACGGGGCAACCCGCGTTAATGTCCAGCGCGTCCGGTCTCAACGGAGCAAGCAGAGAAGCCGCCTTGTAAACAGACTCGCTGTCCGCGCCGAACAGCTGTATTGCGTAACGTTTCTCGTTTTCCCCGCGGCGCACAAGGTTGGCGGCGGTTTGAACGGCGGCGTTGGGGACAGAGCCGTTTGCTTCGCCAAGTCCGTACCTGCTGTAACTGCGGTAAAGCGCCTCAGCCGAAACAAGTTCCGTAAACGAAAAACAAGCGCCTTCTTCGGCGCACAGTGAACGGAAAGCGCGATCGGTATATCCTGCTACAGGAGCGAGAAAGAGATTTCCCTCAAGTTCAAGCGAGCCAATCTTTACAGGGTGATAGTAGGGAGTGGGGAATAAGGAGCTGGGAATGGGGAAAGAGCGCAGAGGGGAACAGAGTGCGGAGTCAGACTCGGACTTAGAGAAAGGGTTTTCCCCCTCTAAATCCAACTTCCTACTCCCCACTTCCCACTCCCTAGACTATTCGTTCGGAAGCCCGAAAAATTTATTCGCGTTTTCCCAAAGTTGCTTAGCAAGAGCTTCTTCTTCCATTTCCAGCATATCCGCCATAAAGCGCGCCGTAATGGGCAGGTACTTGGGCATATTCCTCTTACCGCGGTAATCCGCTGGAATCATAAAGGGGCTTTCAGATTCAATAAGTATGCGGTCTACAGGCAAAACGCCGATAGTCTCGTGCAGGTTTTTCGCGTTCTTGTATGTAAGATTTCCAGCAAAGGAAAAGTACAGGTTCAGTTCCAGCGCTTTTTCGGCATATGCGGCGTCTTCGGAGTAGCAGTGAAGCACCCCGCCGCGCGAAGGCAAACGGTCGCGGAGAATGTCCAGCACGTCGTGACCGGCATCGCGGTTGTGAATGATAACCGGCAGATTGAGTTTATTTGCCAGATCAAGCTGAGTTATAAAAAGCTCAATTTGAGATTTTTTGTCTCCGAACTTGCGGTAGTAGTCCAGACCGATTTCCCCGATAGCAACCACCCTCGGATATTGAACACTCTGCTCAATATGCAAAAGCCAGTCCTTTCCGGGATTCTGAACCTCGGAAGGACTTACCCCTATCGCGTGGTAAACATTTGACGCGGATTTCAGGTTTTCATAAACCTGACCAAAGTCATGAAGACTGTTACAAATAGAGACGATACGGTTAACGGAAGCCTGACGTGCTTCCTGTATAACAATTAACTGCTCAATGGGGTCATCAACAATAAGCCCCAAATGGGCGTGAGTATCAAAATACTGCATAATTTTATCCAAAAAGAAATGAAATAGGTTTTTACCAAACTGGCAGATTATATTCTACCATACCCGTTCTCCGCCGTCAACAATAATTTTAAAAATATTTTTGTAAAAACTGCCTTTTTTTGGGGCTAAATTTGGGCGTAAAAAGGGACTTTCCCCCTCTTATATGCGGTTTACGACGTATGACGGAAGCTGGTGGTCAGATAAACGCCGTCAGACGCGAAAGCCGCCCGTAACCCGCCAAGATAAGCGACGTTTTAATGTCGCTTATCGTTTTTGTATCTGCCGTTTTAATGGCAGATACAAACTACTACGCGACATACGCCTTCAATTTTTTACTGCGCAGTGGGTTTTTCAGCCTTGCCAGAGCCTTCGCCTCAATCTGCCTGATACGTTCCTTGCTAAGATTAAAAACAGCGCCGATCTCTTTCAATGACATTGGTTCTCTTTGCCCAAGACCGTAATGGTAACGAATAATGTCCGCTTCGTCTTTATCAAGAGTGTTAAGAACAGTTTCAATGTCAGCTTCCATTTCTGATTGTTCAAAAGCTTTATGAGGTCTGGTGTACTTTTTGTCTTCTATTAAATCTATTAACATGGAATCGGTGTGTTTAGAGATAGGAATTTCCAAAGAAACCGTATCTCTGGAAATATTTAAAAGCTCTATAACATGAGCCTTTTCCATGTTTAAAAGGGCGGCAATCTCCTCTTCCTCTGAACTCTGGTTATTAATCAGTTTCTTTGCTTTTTCAATTTTGATAAGTTCTACGACGCGGTTTACCGGAAGCCGTATCATTCTGGTTTTTTCGGAAATTGCGCTTAAAATACTCTGGCGTATCCACCATACCGCGTAGGAAATAAAACGGTTGTTTTTATCAACTTCAAAACGGTCGGCGGCAGTTACAAGACCGACATTGCCTACAGCGATAAGGTCTTCAAGAGGAAGCCCAAGCCCCTGATATTTTTTTGCGATGTTTACGACAAAGCGTAAATTGGCGTTTATCAGTTTTTCTCTGGCGGCTTTATTTCCTTTTGCCGCAGAGCGGGCTGTTATTTCTTCTTCTTCTCTGCTCATCATGGGAATGCGGTTTATTTCCTTAAGAAATAACGCAAGGGTATTTACGTCTGATTTTTCTCTTTTTCTTTCTTCATTCTTTTTCATATCGTCCTCCTGTTTTACACCTATATACATAGCAGTTCCCATGCCAAGCCAAAAAATAGGGGTTTTTAAGCGAAATTTTGTGTTTTTGCGTGTTTTTATGAGTTTTTTAAAGGGAACTAACCCGTAAATCCGGGAAAAATGACCCATGTCCCTTAATTGGCGCATAAACTGTGTCATTTTGACACAGCAGGGCGGCTTTCTTAATTTGTAAATTAATTACATATTAATATTGTGCCGAAGATTAAAATAGGGCATACTTTTTTTGACCTTCAGTTTTTTCAAAAGGCAGGATATTCATTATGGTTCCTACTACCGAATTGGTCGTGGATGAGGAAAAAATTAAAAAAGCGATAAAATCTGGTCTTCCTCTGACCGTAACGACATATACTCTGCCTAAAGAAATAGAGGTTTACCTTGAGCAGGTAATTGAGGTTTTTCTCCGGCATACAAATCAATTAAATTTGAAAGATTACATTGTCTATTGCGTTCAGGAACTTGTCGTTAACGCCAAAAAAGCCAACACAAAGCGCGTTTATTTTCAGGAACGCGGTTTGGATATAAACAAGCCCGATGATTATAAATTGGGAATGGAAACATTTAAGGAAGATACTCTTTCCAATATAGACCATTACCTTCAACTGCAAAAAGAAAAAGGGTTGTATATAAAAGTAATTTTACAGATAAAAAGAAATACTATTTACATAGAAATACGCAACAATATACACACTACCAAAATAGAGCAGATACGTATCCAAGACAAACTGGCAAGGGCCAGACAGTACAACAACATGGAAGACGCTTTGTCTCAGGTATTGGATGATTCCGAGGGAGCCGGTCTTGGGCTGGTTATCCTTGTTTTGATGTTGAAAAAAATCGGTCTTGATGACGACGCGCTTTCCATCAAAATTAAAGAAAAATACACCGTAGCAAGTATATCTATCCCTCTTGATTCCGCCATGCTGGAAAATCTTTCCGACCTTTCAAAGGCGATTATTGAGGACATAAACAGCTTGCCCCAGTTCCCCGAAAATATTTTGCTTGTTCAAAAACTTATAGCCGATCCGGACTCCGATATGCCGGCTATTGCCCGTCAAATTTCGATGGATCCGGCGCTTACCGGAGATTTATTGAAAATAGTAAATTCCGCCCAATATATGCTGTCTAAAAAAGTTGAAAATATTTCGGACGCGGTAAAAATGGTCGGTATCAAGGGTATCAAAAACCTGCTTTATTCCTACGGTACGCAGAAGGTGTTAGGAGATGATACCATTGACAAAAAGAGCCTTTGGGAACATTCCTACAAGACGGCTTTTTATGCTTACAATCTGGTTAAAAATTTCAAGAACGACGCCGCGCTTTTAGACGACGTGTATGTCGGCGGCATATTGCATGACATGGGAAAAATAATTTTCTCCAATGTGCATCCCGAGTTACTTAATAAGATAAAAACATTCAGCGCGGAAAGAAACCTGCCTTCTTCCACGTTTGAAGACCTTTCCGCGGGAATGAATCACGCGGAACTTGGCGCTTTAATCGCGGAAAAATGGAATTTCCCCGGCAGACTGGTCGCGGCAATCCGTTATCATCACGAACCGGACGCGGTACCGGAAGACTTAAAAGACATGGTAGAAGCGGTATACCTTGCGAATATGTTCTGCGAGTACGAAAACAAAAATGTCAGTTTTGATCAATTTGACGTCGGCGCTCTGGAAAATTACGGTCTGGACAGCAAGAAAAAACTGGATACTATTCTGGAACGGTTCCAATCAGGTTTCACGAAAGAAAGTCAAATTTAGGCAAATTTTTACCCTTTCCAAATTCTTTTCTTTTCTGTTATATTAACGCTTATAATGTTTCTTAAACGCCTTACTATTCTCGGTTTTAAGTCTTTTGCCGACCGTACAGATATAGCCTTTAGCGATGGTATTACCGCGCTTCTTGGCCCTAACGGGTGCGGTAAATCCAATGTTGTGGACTCGATTAAATGGGTTCTGGGCGAACACGCTATAAAGTCCCTTCGCGCCGAAAAAATGGAAGACGTTATTTTTGGCGGTACGGAAACCCGCAAGCCCCTGAATGTGGCGGAAGTAACTCTAAGTATAGCGAACGAGACCGGACTTCTTCCTCTGGATATGCCGGAAGTTGAGATAAAAAGGCGGCTCTACCGTTCCGGCGAAAGCGAATATTTTATCAACGGCGCTCAGGTACGCCTAAAAGACATCCGCGATCTTTTTTGGGATACAGGGGTAGGCAAGACCGCCTACTCGGTGATGGAGCAGGGAAGGATAGACCAGATACTTTCTTCAAAGCCCGAGGAAAGGCGCTATCTTTTTGAAGAGGCGGCGGGTATTACGCGCTTCAAGGAACGCGGCGCGGAAGCGGAGCGCAACCTTGCCAAAACCGAAGAAAATGTCCATCAGGTAGAAATAATACTGAACGAGGTAAAACGTTCCCACGACAGCCTGAAGACCCAGTCTGAAAAAACAATGAAGTACCGTACTCTGCGCGATGAGATTTTTAATAACGAGCTTGATATTCAACTTTTGCGCTTAAAGCAGTTCAGAAACGAAAGAGGAGAACGCAACGAAACATTAAAACGGCGGACAGAAGACCGCGACCGTATCCGCGCCGAAATGGAGTCGGAGAATAAAGCGCTTGAGGCGCACATGGACGAAGTAAACTCCATGGAAGCGCGTTTTGTTGAACTGCAAAAAAACATTTACGGACTCGCTCTTGAAAAAAACGCGCGGGAAAACGAAGTGCGCCTTTTTAACGAACAGCGTAGCGAGAATAAAATAAAAATCGGTCAGAACGAGGAACGTGAAAAGCAGATTATCCAGAAGATCGAGGAATTGAACAATGACGCGGCGGGGCAGGACAGCATAGTCGCCGATATGCAAAAACAGCTTGAAAATGTAGAAGAAAATATCCGCTCCTTTGAGGAAAATATCCAGCTTGCCGCAGGACGCATAAGCGAGAACGAAAAAGACGTGCATAGGGCGGAAGAAGAAATACACAATATCGAAAAAGAACAAGCGGAACTGGAAAAAGAACTGGCAAAAATAACCGACGATATTGTCGCGGAACTGGACGCGGGCTTAAAAAGGGCCGGCTATTCGTCTGCCGAACGCAAAACGGCGGAAGAAGCGTTACACGAAACTCTTGGCAGGCTGAACGCTGTTTTGAGCGGCAGGTCTGCGCTGATTCGTGATCTGGCAAACGCGGCGTCATCTGGCGGAGACGGCGTAAACGGCGTAAATGCGGCGGAACTTGGACGCATTGCGGGTACTTTGGCATCGGGGCTTGACGAGGCCGCCGGGGACGCGGAAAAAGCGCTGGAACTTTTTAAAAGTTACCGTGAGCATACCCCGTCTTTTATTGACGAGTTTCTGGCTCCTCAGGGAATTATTACAAAAAAGCGCGAACTTGATTCGCGGATCAGGGGCGCGAAGGACAGTATCGAAGAACGCCGTCAGCGCGTTAAGGATTTGCGTAGCGAAAATATCAACCTGCTGGCGAAGATAGACGAATACCGCGCCACGCTTGAAAACATGAAAGTTAACCGCGCCCAGATGAAGACGCGCGCGCAGTCCGCCGAAGAGCAAGCAAGGCTTATCAGGCGGGAACTTTCGGGGCAGGAAGGGCAGTTAAAAAATATACGCGATGAACTTTCGCTTACGCGCAATAAACTTGAAGAACTTGACGGGCGCATTTCTGCCGTTCAGGCGGAAATCGTATCTATCGGGGAAAAAACGGCGGCGTTCTCTTCGGAGCTTGAAAAACTTGAAAAAGATATCCGTAACAGAAACGATAATGTAGCGAGTAAAAAGGAAGTTATCAACAAGCGCATGGCGGAGCTTTCCAAAGTACAGTCAGCCCTTGAAAAAATACACATTGAACTTGTGCAGTCGGAAACAGAAATTAAAAATATTCAGGATAATTTCAGGGAAAACCATTCAAGGGATTTAATGGAATTTGAAGAGCGTATATATACCATTACTGCCGCCCCCGCCGACTTGCGCGACAAATTGGCTAATGCGCGCAATAAGATGAAGGAACTTGGCTCTGTAAATCTGATGGCTCCCGAGGAATTTGCGGAAACAAAAGAACGCTATGAATTTTTAAGTAACCAGCTGGCTGATCTTGAAAAAGCCAGAAAAGACCTTGAAGACCTTACCGCTGAAATACGTCAGGAATCTTCGGCTTTGTTTTTGGATACTTACAACCGCATTAAGAAAAATTTTCATAATATGTTCCGCCGTCTTTTCGGCGGCGGTCGCGCGGAACTGCGGCTTTCCGACCCAAACCATGTTCTGGAATCGGGCATCGAGATTTTTGCCCAGCCGCCGGGGAAAAAACTGGAACATTTAAGCCTGCTTTCCGGCGGCGAATGTTCAATGACGGCGGTCGCCCTTTTATTTGCCACTTACATGGTAAAGCCCAGCCCCTTCTGCCTTTTGGACGAAATTGACGCCGCTCTTGACGAACAGAATGTCGGGCGCTTTGTCCACCTTTTGCGCGAGTTCAGCGACACAAGCCAGTTTATTATCATTACCCATAACAAGAAAACGGTAACAGGCGCGGGAACCCTTTTGGGCGTTACCATGCAGGAATCCGGCGTAACTAAACTTATTACCGTGCGCCTTGAGCACGGGGAACTGGCGGTAGACGATTCGGAGCCGTTCCAAAGTGAATTGTGGGATGCGGACGGTAAGTTTGAAGAAGAAGATGTTGCGCCGGAAGAAGGCAGACAGCTTCCAGCCGGCATGAACGATCCAAAAAAAGTAACTCAGGCGCAATTAAGACCGATTAGGTCCGGTGTTTCCAAGTAAAATAAGGGAACATCTAAAAACTTTGGTTTTTAGATGTTTTCGTACCCCATAATAAAAAAGCATAAGTGCGGAACGCGCAATTAGGTAACAAAGCGTAGTTCTCCGCGCCTTTGCTTCCTCTGCGTGATAAAAAATAAAGTAGAGTTGTTTGGAAATTTCAGTTTTCAGAACAACAACCAATAAAAAAGTATTTTTGAATCATAGAAGCTTGCTTTAGCCAGAAAAAATGCAGGACTTGTGAGACAACCAACTCGAACCGAAGGTTCGCAGTTGTCGAATAAGTTCAGTGTAGTTTTAGCTGTTACAGAGTACTGCGTGGAAAAAAGGAATAATTTTTTTGCATAGGATAATAGAGACTGTTGTTTCTGCGAGCCTTAATTCAATGTGGACGGAACAGCCGTATTTTTCTGAAAAACGCGCCGCTCCGTCCGGTGCTTTTTCCGCGCGTTAATTCGTTACCGCAAACCTCGCTTGCCTGTCCGCGCGTGTATCGGCAGTTTTGTATTTGCCAATAGATTTTTCCGCGTTGGAAATGCGTTGTGCCGGAGACGGGTGGGTTTTGTTAAAGCCTCCGTCTGTTTTACTCTGGATAGCGTTAAGTTCTTTGAGCATATCGATAAGCCCTTGCGGGTTATATCCGGCGGTAGCCATTAGGGAAAGCGCGGTTTTATCCGCGTCATATTCCTGACCTTGCGAATAACCGTTATTTACCATCGTTTGAACAATCTCTCCTACCGATTCATTAAAGACATCGGTTAATTGATTAACGTCCATCCCGGCCGCCGCTCCCACCGCGGAAGTTCCTGTAACCAAAAGGGCCTGAGTAATACGGCTTGTTTTAATCGACTTTATACTGTGCTGTAATTGAATGTGCGCGATTTCGTGCGCAATTACCCCGGCCAGCGCATCTTCCGATTTGGCGGTGTTTATAAGCCCTCTTGTAACAAGAATATGCCCGCCGGAAGTGGCAAAGGCGTTTATTTCGTTACTGTCCAGAATTGCGACATGATAGCCGTTGTAAATATTGGGGCGCGGTGAATTGATGGTAATTGCCGCGCAGATATTGTTTAAATATGCGGTCAATGCCGGGCTTCCGGTCCAAAGTTTATAGGAAGAAAGTATGTTGGCGGCTACCGCTCTGCCAATATAATATTCCTGTTCGGGATTAATTTCTTCCGCGGCGCTACCTATCGCTTTGCTTGAATTACTGATCGCGTGCGCTACGTTTGGATTAATAGCTCCTGTTGCGCCTGCCACCTGCGCGCCGAAACTGGCGGCGGAGGCGATACTCGCGCAAGATAAAACCGCGCAAGAAAGCGCAATTACTGCCGTCGTTAATATAATGGTTTTACTTTTCATTATTAGTTCCCCATCTCAAGACGGCCGTCTTCAAGGAATTTTTTAAGATCAGCTTCGTTTACGGAAAATGTTTCGACCTTATCAACATCCGCGTAGTTTAATTTTCCCTGTGATTTATAAGAGTTTTCAACTTCCTGATTAAAACCTTTTCCCGCAAGGGCGACTTCTCTTGCAGACGCGATATTTTTGTTCCCAGATACAATTTGCTTTGCGGACAAGTTTGATAACGCCGTCCAGCCGACTACTGCGGCAGTTGTCGCGCTTCGGACCTCCGCGTTTTTGCCGCTAATCTGCAAAATTGTAACACGGTCCCCGTAATTTAAAGTTATCCTTGTACTTGCAAAAGCGTCCGGGGAAGATTTTAAAGGGGCGGATTTTACCGCCACATACATAGTGCCGCCTTTGGAAGCCTGCGCGAATGCAAAACCTGCGGCAAACAAAACCAAAACAAACATAAAAATAATTCTTTTCATAATTTTTCTCCCAATATAATTTGTTTTACTACTTTTCCGTTAAATTATCTACCCCGTTGTCCCATTTTTTTTCGTCCGGCGGCGTATCTATGTATTTGGCGCACCTGTCGAGGTACTTTTTCGCCGCCATATCGGAGCTGTTTTTGCCGTAAATCGCCTGAAAAATATCCCGCGCTCCGTGGAAATCCCGCTTTTCATACAAGTTAAAAGCTGTTTCCCATTCTTTTACCGTGCTGATCAATTCCGCCTGCGCCGAGTCCGCGATGTCCAATAGCTCATAAAGCCTGAGCGGCGTATTAATACCAACAACCCGCACTCTGCTTAACGGTCTTATTATAAATTCATCCCCGATATGCTGTCTGGTATATTCACTAATAAGAATACCGCCTGTGTCGTACTGCTTGTTAACCCCTTCCAGCCGCGCCGCCAGATTAACTGCGTTTCCCATAATCGTATAGTCCATTTTATTGGGAGTACCCATATTGCCTACAACCATATCGCCTGTGTTAATGCCAAGCCGCGTAAAAAGAGGAAACGGATCGTCAACGCTTTTTGTCGCTCCTTTTGCGGCAAGCGCTTCCATTACTTTGCGGGTAATAAGTCCGCCGTTTAACGCATCGCGGTTTACTTCCATTTCCGCTCTTTTCATCATTACGGCGGCTCTGCAGGCAAGAGACGCATGATTGTCCATGTGAACCGGCGCGCCAAAGAAGGCGATAATAGCGTCTCCTTCGTACTTGTCAATTGTTCCCTGATTTTCAAGCACAATATCGCTCATTCTTGTCAGATAAAAATTAAGCAGTTCTACCAGTTTTGCAGGATCGCCCAGCGCTTCTGAAATTGTGGAAAATGCGCGGACATCGGTAAAGATCGCCGTCATCTCCCTTTTTTCACCGCCAAGTTTTAGCTGGGAAGGGTCTTGTATAATTTGATCGATTACCTTTGGCGACAGATATTGAGAAAAAGCCGATTTTATAAAACGCTTCTGACTGCCCTCCGTAGCGTAATTGTAAAGAGTCGCGGTGATAAAAGAAGCAAGTATGCCCGCGATAAAAGTTACCATGGGAAGCCACAGCCCGCTCCAATTATACGCGCCAAACGAAACCGCGATAATTATAACCGTAAGAAAAATAATCCCGCCGACAGAAAGATATATACGGCGCGAAAATAACGTGAGCAGAACAACCGCAGTTACTATTAAAAAAAGAATAATCAGGTTTACGGGCAGAGTGCTTTCGCGGATAAAATCTCCCTGCAAAATATTATCAAGCATAGTGATATGACAGCCCATTCCCGGGTACAGCGAAGAAATCGGCGTGCTGAAAATATCGAAAAGCCCTGTCGCGTAAAAACCAAAGAATGCAAAACAATCCGTAAAATTTTCAGGCGTTAACAGCGGCTCATTTCCGTCTTTAAAATCCTGCGCGCTTTTTAAAATATCGCTTGCCCTGTATGGAATATAGCGATCCAGTTCTCCCCGGTAGCGCAGTAAAGCATTGCCGTTTTTATCGACAGGAATTGTAAAGCCTTCCCATTCAAGAGCGCTGTTTTTTTCGTTGTATCTGATTGTCTGCCCTGTTCCTGAGACCATCAGCATGGCGGCGGAAAGTCCCGGGACTGTTTTGCCGTCGAACAATGTAAACGGCTTTATACGCCGTATAATTCCATCAGAGTCGGGACTACCCGTAACGCACCCCAAAGCCGCAGAGGCATCTGTCAACTCTTTAATTGGAAATTGAGCGCCCGCTGTATTTTCATACTCATCAGCAATATCAAAACGGTTCAGAAAAGAGCTAAAATTTTCTGTCTGGAACAAAGGTTTTTCTATTTCAGCCGGCCATGAACGGGCGCTTCCCGTCTGGCTGGAAAAGAAAACAGCCTGTACAACTTTTCCGTAATCATTCATGGCTTTTGCAAACGCGGTATCATCTTCCCTTGCGCTTAAACTTTGAAGAGCGTTTATAACAAACCTGGCTGTTTGCCTTGATACTCTTGTTTGTACGTCATTACTGCGCCGCCTTTCAGGCACAGCAGACGCGGCGTTTTCAAGGTAATTTACGGCATTGTCGATAATCTCGTCCTGTTTGGCGTTGCGGTAGATGGACGGCTCTGAGAAGATCACGTCGAAAGCGATAGCTTTTGCGCCGCCAAGGTTCATATAATCCACAATTTCGGCATAAGCCTGCCGCGGCCACGGCCAGCCCCAGCCCCGTTCTTTCTGCGCCCAGTCAAGGCAGTCCTGTGTCAGCAAAATTACGATAATTTCATCTGACGGGCGGGTATACTCAGCCATAAGCCGTACCCGCAAATCGTAGGATTTATACTCAAGATAATTAAAAACCCCCAAAAAATGCAGAACGCTGATAACAAAAAACACCATAGCCGTAATAATCAGCGCAAAATGTTTTTTCCCTATTTTAATTTTCTTCGCCATACACTACCCCTTTTTATATAAATATATCATAATTAGTGTCTGTCCACAAAGTTGGTTGCTTTGCGGACAGACCTTGTATTTTCTCGCCGAAAGGCTACGGAAATACGTTTTTTAAGGTAGTTGCGTACCTTCGGTACGAGTCTATAATGTATCCTATAGACAGACTCTAATTATGGAAATTAGCGGCGTTTTAATTCTGGAAACCTCTAAAAATCCCGGTTGGGTTTTAGAAGTTCCTTGGAGAAAATTGCTAATTCCTTATTAGATAACGAATTACGCAAATGCAATTTTCTCCCTGGGGTATGAAAACATCTAAAAACTGAAGTTTTTAGATGTTCCCATTATTCATTTCTTATTTCTCTTACAAACAATTCAATATTATTCAATAATTCTTGATA
>JAITUY010000044.1 GCA_031286095.1 Treponema sp.
GAGAGCGAAGCGGGGGCAGTTTCTTTATCGCCAAATTGCCCACTATTAAAACCTAACCACTTCGCGTCTCCACTTCCATGACCACTGACATACTGCGCCGTTTTTAAAATGCCAGCGTCAGCATGCCCCAGCGATATAACATGGCTATGCTTTTTGATTTTGTCAGAATTAAACGTCCCAATTGCATTTCCATCATAAGAAAAATTAATAGGTTATGCAAAATAAAGCTGAAATAGATGCGCTTCTAAATTCATTAGCAACTGGCCAAATACGTGATACATCCATCATCATTTTTTGGAATCCGTATTCTCCAGCCCCCATAGAGTAAGTTCCTCCTTCAACATAAAATGGCTCGTCGTTACCTGTTTGCATTGTTGAACCAAGAGAAGCTTTAAGTCGTCTGGATGCGTCTTTAATAAAACTTCCAATTGCATTTCCATCATAATGCGCCGTATAATAGCGGGGGAAATTAGTTTTTTACGGGCGCAGACCGGGTACGTCGAACTCAGGCGGGATTTTGGCGGGAGCGCCTTTTGAATCAACAAACGCCCATGTAACTTTTGCTTCTATTAACAGGTCTTCGCCGCGCCAGATTTCCTGTGCGATAGTGCCGCTGACAGCGCCTTTTTTAACAGGACGCGATTTGATAATAAGCGTGTCGTCGGTAAAGGCGGGTTTTTTGTAATCGATCTCTATTCTGGCAATGTAAACGCCGTAGCCGTCTTTGGTCGCCTTAGTGAAGTCAAAACCTATGTCTTTAAGAAATTCATAACGCGCAAATTCAAGATAATTAAGATAATTTGCATTATTTACATGGTTGTAACCGTCACATTCGTAACTTCTCACCTGTAAGGAACATTCAGTATTCATAAAATAATAATACCAAATTTTAAAAGATTTGAAAAGAGCCGCAATCTCGTGTATGATAAACCATGTTCAAATTTTGCCCTTCGTGCGCCGGAAAAAAAATCAATTTTGAGGAAGGTAAATTTTTTCGCTGTCCAGACTGCGGTTTTGTTTACTACCACAATGTCGCCGCCGCTACCGGCTGTCTTATAAGCGTGCCGTCCGCGCAAGGAGAACTGCTTGTGTTTACAGTTCGGGGAAAAGACCCGGGAAAGGGGTTAATGGATATGCCAGGCGGTTTTGTCGATGCGGGCGAAGGCGCTCTCGACGGTCTCTATCGTGAACTGATGGAAGAAATCGGCTGGACGCCGCCTGTTCCAAACGGAGCGAAACTAACGGACGTTTTTAAATTGTTCGCCTCGTTTTCCAATGTTTACAAATATAAGGATATCAATTACAACACCTGCGATTTGTATTTTACAGTTTGCGCGCCCGGGCTTAAAGCGGACGATCTGCGTTTGGAAAAAAGTGAAATTGCCGATGTTCGTTTTTTAAAACATGAACAGATTGATCTTGATCAATTCGCGTTTGAATCAACTAAACGGGCGGTAAAAACGTACTTGGGTATTAAATAAAACAGATAAAATTTTTTGGAGAAAGTAAATGGCTAAAATTAAATTTATAATATTGGACTTGTTCGACAACCCGGTTGGTTGTCTCACAAGTCTTGCGGTTCTTTTTTGGCTCTTGGACTTATACGCCGCCTGAATTTATTGGAACCGTCGCGGGCGCTTTCAAAAAAATCGGCGCGTTTTTTGCGGGACAGTGGAAGAATCACCGTGTATGTTCCCGCTTAATCTTGACCGCTCTTATTTTAATTCCCGTTGGTTTTTACGCTTTCAATTTCTACCAGTCGCGTTTACCTCAGTTGATTAAAATAGGTTACCGTGTGCAGGTTCCCGGTACAACCGGAACTCCCGAAAACCGCCCCAGCCTTACGGTGTTTTTCCATTTCAATGATGTTGGTGGTATAGCTGGGCATAATGATGGTATTGTTCAATATTGCTATGTAACTGGTAGTGTTACTGGTTCTGATAGAATTGGAGGTATAGTTGGGTGTAATAAAGGTTCAGTACGAAACTGTGTCGCACTTAACTTATCAATCATAACATCATCAAGATATTATTCGGCACGTGTGGCGAATTCACGGGCGGATTCAGGATATTTTAGTACCAATTATGCTAGTGTCGATATGCGTCTTCCAAATAATATTAATGTCACTTCTAATATAAATGGTATTCACGGTGCAGATATTGAAGCATCTGATTATAATAATCAAACATGGTGGACAACTTCATCTAACTGGGATTTTATAACAATTTGGCAGTGGGACAGCTCTACAAATTTACCTAAATTAAGATAAAGTATTTTCAAAAAACGCAACTGTTGTTTAACAGGACTGTAACCGTAAGCCGCCCTTTTGGGCGGCTAGGCTACACAAAACCATATTCTGGCTTACACCCTTCTGCAGGGCTTAACTGAATATTAAACAATATCAATAAAAAATTGACAATACATTAATTACGTTCTATAATAAAACGCAAATCTGAATAATAAGAACATCAAAAAACTGAAGTTTTTAGATGTTCCTTAATTTATTTTCAGGAAAATATAAGGAGATTATTATGAAAAAGTACAAAGTTTTAACCCAAAAAGACAAATGGTTCTCAGGAAAATTTGATCCTGAAAAACTGGAACAAGCAATTAATGCCTATGCGGAACAGGGGTGGAAAGTTGTTTCATGCGCTACTGCGGATATTCCCGGTTTTGGAACTGCCAGACAAGAATTTATTACAATCCTTGAAAGAGACGCATAATGGCTTATACCGTCATTTACAATGACATAATATTTATTGAGGGTGATCATCCTAAAGCAAGCCGGGGGCCGTTTGTAAAATGCGATCTTAGTTTTAAATTTGGAGCTCATTTGAAATCATTACGCGATGTAAAAGACAATCTTGTAGAACAAGCAAAAGCAAAAGGCTATAACGCAATATTGGATTTTACTTACGGTCAAAAAAGCAGATGGCTTGCAATTGACGATGTAGCATTTTGGGGTAAAGGTTATCTGGCAAATATTTCACAAGATGTGTACAATGAGCTATGCGAAACTGCCGCAAAATAGTTTTTTAATATTAGAGTTATTCGGAAACTTCAGTTTCTGAACAACTTCATATAAAAAACGCGGTTTTGTAAGACTTTAGCCTGAAAAACCACAAGTCCATTAACAGCATTGGATTTGTTCGGCAATTTTATAGATTGTCCCATTGTTAGCTACACTGACCAGTCTTACTGTTTTTCACACCAAAGCCTTGCGAAGTTGCGTTTAAAGAATATAATTTGCTATATTGAAATCAACCAAAGGTTTGTGTAAGACAACTAACAGCCATATAACTCACTGAAAAACTAACGGTATGGCGGAGCGAAGAACGGTATATTAGTATTTACTAATATTAAAAAATGATGTACACTAGATTTCATGAAGAAGATTAAAATGAAAAACGCATTTTTACCCTTATACATTTTAATAATGATGGGTTTTATATCCTGTCCCTCTGTGCCGAGGTCTTCCGGGACAGGGCTTTTACCGCGTGGCACTCTCAACCTTGTTCAAAACGCTGTTTTTGAAGTAGTCCTGGAAAAACCAACCGAAGACGCCGTGGTTTATGAAAAGGAATTAAATTGGGATACGGTTCCTTTTGTTATCAGAAATGATAAATACTACTCCATTGGAACCGCGTTTGCCGTTTCAAAAACTGAATTGGTAACCGCTTTTCATGTGATCAATCTGGGTTATGAAAGCATGGTTTTCAGTAAATACTATATTCGAGATTCAAATGGGAATGTCTATGAAATAGATAAAATTACAGGCGGTTCAAACGAAAAAGACTATCTAATTTTTACTGTGAAGGGAAAGACTTTTGATGCCTTTTTTGAGTTTGAAAAAAAATATAAAACCAGCGACACCGTTTTCAGTATAGGAAACGCCCTGGGTGAAGGCGTAGTGGTGCGGAACGGTCTTATACTGGGAACTATACCCGAAGAAGATTCGGGGCGCTGGAACCTGCTTAAAAGTTCGGCGGACGGTAATCCTGGAAATTCAGGCGGACCGCTGGTAAATCAAGATGGGAAAGTTGTCGGCGTAGTAAGTTCCCTAAAGGAAAATATTCTGTATTCGGTTCCATCTGATGTCATTCTCGACAGTAGCCGGTCTGTTCTTCCTTACCGTCAAAAATCCCGCGTCAGCCACCTTATATTATCAAATAAATTGAACGGAATATTTGAATTCCAAGTACAGCTACCTGACACCTACACTGCGGTAAGAAAATCAATCTGCGAAGCCTACTATATTAATTATGATGACGCGATGACAACGCTTTTCAAGGAAGCGCCGGAATATCTTTCCGGGTCGAATAGCGCGTACCTGCTTAACAGTTCTCTTTCGTCAATTTTTCCAGAAGTCAGTTTTGTGGACCCAAATGATGATAATTGGAAAATGTCAGGTCTGGAAAAGAAAAATTATCCTCTGGATGACGACGGGCGGCTGTATTACGCTTCGGTATCCGGGATAAACTTTTATAAAATTAAAAGACCCCTTTCCGTGCCTGTAGAAAAAATCTGTACCGATCCAAAATACATCATGGATTTAATTCTCCGTAATATCCGCACAGACAGGTCTCTTTGGGGCAATGACAAATACCGTATACTTTCTTACGGGGAGCCTTCTTCCACCAGCTCTTTCCGGGATGCGCTCGGAAGAACATGGCTTAAAGCCTATTGGATCATAGGCTTTGATGATGAAGTATATATAATGTATATACTTCCCCTTCCTAACGGACCTGTTATTGTTTCAACCAAGCAGGACAGTGCTTTTCTGCGGATTTACGAATGGGATTTGTATAAAACATGCGATCATCTTTTTGCCGCCTACGACGGTTCTTTTGAAGAATGGGGAAAATATATCGACCTTAAACAATATATTCCTGACTTGTTAAAAGACATTCGTTTTGACTGGAAAAGCACAGAACAGAGTTTTTCTTTCAGTAGCGGTTTTTTGTCTATAAGTTCTGACAAGAATTTGTTTGATTGGAATGCCCGTTCAGAATTGTTTCTTGCTCCTTCATGGTATAAAATCAACAATAAGCTGGAATTCGGTATTCGTAAGGTAATTCTGAACCGAGATCAAAGGGGCAGAGAATATGCAATTATCTACCGTAATATCAAGCCCGATCTAAAATTAGGCACGAACATTATGGAAAATTGGAATGATATGGTTGCGGAAAAATACCCCTTTGATGAAAAACCAGTCATTTCGCCTAAAGATAACACGGGTTTTGTAGGGGCCATCATAAAGGCGCGCCGCCCTAACCCCGATGTGCTTTTTTCTATTTATCTTTCCATGGAGAATCCCCAAAACGAGGAAAATTTAAATCGCAAATTTGGAGCGCTGAAAACAAGTGTATCCGTAGACTATTAGATTTGTTCAATAACCCACAAGGTTATAACCTTGTGGGTTATAACCATTTTAGTTATCGAACAAGTCCATCGTGATAAAATAAACAATATTCTGGAGGGTTTATGAAATGTTTTGGTTTATATATTATGTTAGCAATGGTTTTTTCTTTAAACTGTTACTCTCAAGGAAATGATGAACATATCGATATCAGGAAATTATTTAATTTAAATTATAATAGGCCGCAAAATCCCAATTCTGAACAAGTATCAATAATTAGGTATATATTAAAAAATACTTTTGAAAATAATATTCATAAAATGCGTGGCGAGACTGAAAATAAAATTTATATAAATGCTGATGGAAGAGAGGCTGTTTATGATAAAGACGGAAAACTTGTAACAAATAGTTATAATCAGGGTTCTTTTAATTTTTATTCAAACGAAAAAGAACCTATTAAAAAATTTCTTTCTGATATTGCACCTTGGCTTAAATGGGGTAACACTCGGGACGATCCAACTTCTTTTAATGAACGATTATATTATTATACTCTTGATTTGGATTATGGTATACAAACATACATTTTTGAAGGCTCAGATGAAAAATTGGAAACAGTCTCATTTAATAGACTTTCAGTGGATGAAAAAGAGATTTATTATATTTTTATGCATATTCTTTTTAATGAAAATTATGAAATAACATTAAATAAAGAAAACATATCTCATCTAAGAAATGAGAGAGAATATTATTTTAAGTATTTTTATCAAATACAGAAATTATTAAATGTAAAAAAATAATGGACTTGTTCGACAACCCGGTTGGCTGTCTCACAAGTCTTGCGGTTTTTCAGGCTATAAGCCTGCGAACGCGGACTTTAGTCCGAAAGTTCGACAAAACCGCGTTTTTTATATGAAGTTGTTCAAAAACTGAAGTTTCCAAACAACTCTATTATATAAGCTTATAGGGGAAAACATGAATAACTTATATGAGTGTTTGAAAAAAGAATATAATGCACATTTTTCTGGATGGGATTTTTCATATATAAAAGGACGTATGATAGAGGACAATCTTTCTTGGAATTATAAAAACATTGTAGAAAATAATTTTATTGGAAAAGAAAGTTTGTTAGATATGGGTACTGGTGGAGGA